>JANNVG010000253.1:0-4057 GCA_031414395.1 Fimbriiglobus sp. | reverse complement strand
CGGCCTGGGAACCCGGTGAAGTCCCAGGCCGTTGGCCTGGGCTGAGGGAGGACGGCCCTTCGGGCCTCAAGCTTTCAAGTCGGGGAGGTCTTGCCGCTCGCCCGGTGGCGTCACAAGCGAAGGTCAACTCTTGGGTTTGACCGCGTCGCGGATTTCCGTCAGCAGCTTCTCGCTCGTCGTCAGTTCCGCCGGCTTCGGCTCCTCCTTCTTCTTCTTCATCATGGTGTTCATCCCCTTGATGATGAAGAACAGGCAGAGGCCGATGATCACAAAGCTGATGATGGCCTGGAGGAACGCGCCGTACCGCCAGACGAGCGGGTCGAGGTACGGTTTCAACTCCGGGGTGCCCGGTTTGTACGCCGGGTTCGGCAGCTCCTTCGTGGCGTCCGGATCACCCGGCTTGAAGGCCGGGTTCGGGATCAGCTTCTTGTCTTCGGGGTCGGGTTTGACGTACTTCGTATTCGGGCGGGCCGGCTTCAGTTCAATGCCCTTGTCCGAGAAGTCCACGTCCCCCGAGATGAACGCGATCGGCGGCATGATGACATCTTTCACCAGCGAGGTGACGATGCCACCGAACGCGGCCCCGATGATGACGCCGACCGCCAGATCGACCACGTTCCCCCGCATGATGAACGCTTTGAACTCGTTGATCAGTCCCATCGCAACAGTCTCCTGACGCAGTTCCCCGGCACGGGTAGGTGATGTGAAGGCGAGTGCCGGGGGCGGGCAAATACCGCCGCAGGGTTGTAACGGACGGCGGCGGTGGAATGCAACGGGAAGTGGTCTGAACGGGTGGCCGACTCTCGCCGAGAGTCGGAGTAGGTGTCGGCATGAGTGACGAGCGTGGAGTTGGAGTCGGCCCCCACTCGCTCCATGCGGGATTGCCCCGCCTCGGCCACCGTTCCGACTCTCGGCGAGAGTCGGCCACCCGTTCGGACGGCTCACATCATGCTGAACGGGTCGATGTCCACCTGGAACTCAACGCCGTGCGGCGGCTTGCTGACGGCCAGCACCTCGCGCAACACCTGGTGCAGCGTGCCGCTGCTCTCGCTCTGAAGTTGGAAGTGGAAGCGGTAGTAGTCGTGCAGCTTGAACACCGGGCACTCGGCCGGGCCGAGCACGCGGATGGCCCCGCCCTTCACCCGCGTGGTGGCCGCCTTGAACGCGCCGGCCAGTTGCTCGGCGAACGCGGCGGCGGCCGTCTCCGTTTCACTCCGCACGATCAGCCGTGCCAGCCGCTGATACGGCGGGTACTGGTGCTCGTGGCGGAAGCCGAGTTCGAGTTTTGCGAACGCCTTGAAGTCGTGGCCGGCGGCGAGCGTGATGCACGGGTGCTCGGGGGTGAACGTCTGCACCATCACCTTCCCGCCCTTGTCACCACGCCCGGCCCGCCCTGCCACTTGCGCCAGGATTTGGAACGTCCGCTCGGCGGCGCGGAAGTCGGGCAGGTGTAATCCCACGTCGGCGTTCACCACCCCCACGAGTGTGACGTTCGGGAAGTCCAGCCCCTTGGCGATCATCTGCGTGCCGAGCAGGATGTGAATCAGCCCGGCCTTGAACGCATCGAAGACGCGCTGGTGGCTGCCGCTCTTCGTCATCGTGTCCGAGTCCATCCGCTGAATCACATACTGCGGGAACAGCTTCTCCAACTCGGCGTGCAGCTTCTCGGTGCCCATGCCCTGGTAGCGGATGGCCGTGTGGTTACACTTCGGGCACTGCGTCATCGGCAGCGTCTCGAACCCGCAGTAGTGGCACACGAGCGCCGCCTTGCTGCGGTGGAACGTGAGCGACAGGTCGCAGTGCTGGCACTGGGCGACGTGCCCGCAGTCGGGGCAGTGGACGTGCGTGCTGAACCCGCGGCGGTTCAACAGCAGGATCACTTGCCCGCCGGCCTTCACCGCCTCGCGGATGCCGCGTTCGAGCGTGTGCCCGATGGCGCGATACTGACCGGGCGTTTTCGGCTCGTGCCGCATGTCCACCAGTTGCACGTCCGGCATCGGGCGGTTCTCGACGCGGCTCGGCAGGCTGAGCAACTCGTACTCGGCGGCGGTGGCCGCGCGCCAACTCTCCAGACTCGGCGTGGCCGAACCCAAGAGGATCGGAATGCCGGCGAGTTGGGCGCGCATGACGGCCACGTCGCGGGCGTGGTAGCGCGGCGTCGATTCTTGCTTGAAGCTCGTCTCGTGTTCTTCGTCGATGACGATCAGCCCGAGCTTGCGGGTGGGGGCGAACACCGCACTCCGCGCGCCGACGACGACGTTGATGTTCCCCGCCGCCACGTGCCGCCAGTACGTCGCCCGCTCGGCGTCGGTCAGGTTCGAGAGCATCACGGCCACCCGCCCGCACCGCCCGCGGAACCGCTCGATGGTCTGCGGGGTGAGGCTGATTTCGGGCACCAGCACGATCGCCTCTTTGCCCGACGCGACGACTTGCTCGATGGCCCGCAGGTAGATTTCGGTCTTGCCCGACCCGGTGACGCCGTGCAGCAGGAACGGGTGGAACCCGCCGGCGGTGAGCGCGTGCGAGACGGGTTGCCAGCAGCGGAGTTGGTCGGGGTTCAGTTCATGTTCACGAGCCGCGACCGCAAGGGAGCGGTCTTCGGTTTCAGACTCCGCTCCCTCGCGGTCGCGGCTCGTCGGATCGAGGAGCACCAGCCCGGCCGGCAGTCGCTCCACCCGCTCTACGAACTTCCGCAGGAGCCCCTTGCTCGCCAGCCCGGAGATGATGCCGGTGGTGCAGTCGGCCAGCTTCGCCAGGTGCGTGACCTCCAGCGGCTTGCCCTCCTTCTTCACCCGGTCGAGGATCTGCTTCTGCTTGGCCGTCACGCTGGGCAGGATTTTGGGCAACTTGTCCTTCGGCATCGACTCGACGAATGTGACGTTCCGCGTGCCCGCTTTGTCTCGCACGCCCGCCGGCACCACGGCATGAAGCACCTGCCCCCACCCGCACAAGTAGTAATCCGCCATCCAGCGGGTGAGCTTCAGCAACTGGTCGTCGAGCAGTGCGGTGTCGTCGAGGACCGCCGAGATCGGCTTCACCTCGCGGATCGGCGGGATGTCGGCGACGCGGATGATGTACCCGGTGGTGTCCTTGTCCCCGCGGCCGAACGAGCAGCTCACCCGCTTGCCGACGCCCACCACGGTCCGCAGCTCGTCGGGCACGCTGTACGTGTAAGCGTGATCCAGCGGGCGGTCGAACACCACGTCCACGAACAGTTGCGGCGCGGTCTCGACGGGGGCGACGGCCGGGGCGGGGGTGAGTGTGTGCATGGGGGAGAGAGTAATCCGACTGGCGGTCGGCGGGCAATGTCGGCTGACGCCGCGGGTGGTAGCGGTCACTTCTTCAGCCCGCGGTTCTTGATCAGGCCGTCGTTCACTTCGTCGAACCGCTCCATTTGGGTCGGCACCGTGTCCGCCTTCTTGGTCGGCACGTCCACCGTCTTGCCGGCCAAGATGCCCTTCACCAGCGGGATCAACTTGTCCACGCTACCGCTGTACACGGCGCTCAAGTGCGGGTCGGCCCGCAGGAACGCCCAGTGCTCGCCCTTCACGTTGTAGTCCAGGCTGTACCAGTAGTCGTCGATCACCACGTACCCGCACCCGCCGCGGGTCTTTTCCGACTCGATGGTGAACAGGACGGCCTTCTTCCCCTTCTTCAGCCAGTCGAAGATCGGCTTCACCCCCTTCGCCTTCGGGTCGATCACCTGCTTGAAACTGGTGATCCCGTTCTTGATGGGGTACGGCTTGAGGGTGTCGGCCACGTCGAACACGATCACCCCGGCGTCGGCGTCGAACTTCGTCACCTCGATGACGCGGACGGCCATCGACTCCTTGCAGTACTTCGGCAGGTCGGCCGGTGGGAAGTGGATGTACGCCGGGGTGGACGCGAGCAGGGCGGACAGGAGGAGCGACACGGGTGTGCCCTCGGGGGAAGGTGCTGGAGTGCAGACGACCGGGCGGTGGCAAGATAACTCGTCGCCGCATTCGCACTGGATTCCGCCACGGCATTTCCACTACCATCTGCGTGTCCCGTCGGTTCCCCCCTCGGATCGCCCATG
>JANNVG010000252.1:0-1828 GCA_031414395.1 Fimbriiglobus sp. | reverse complement strand
CCCCCCCCCCCCCCCCGCCCTACTTCGGAGGCCCGCCGTGCGGCACTTCTTCCCGCTCCTCTTGCTCCCGCTCGTCGCGGTCGCCGCTCCGGTGCCGAAGGAGAAGCCAAAGGCCAAGATGGAGCGGCTGTTCGGCACGATCGCCGACGCCAAGAAGGGGTACGACTTTTCCCTGGACGGGGAGAAGTTGGTCCTGACGATGGACGCCAACGCCTCCGACTCGCTGAACGAGAAAGCGCCCCCGCAGGTCGGGCGGGAGGTGACGGGCGACTTTGAGGCTCAGGTGACGGTCTCATTCCCCATCCGAAACGGCAAGGAGGAGGGCAGTCGCGGCACGGTCGTCGCGGGGTTGTGCGTGTGGGCGGCCGACGGGCGGTATCACTTCGTCGGCCCTGCCGCCAGACGCGGAGCGGACGGGTGGGAGTTGAAGGCCGGAATGAGCTGGGACTACATGCCTGATTTCAAAAAGAACAACTGGACAGGGACGTTAGGCCACCCCCATGCCGACAGCGAGGTGACACAACTCGCCGTCCGAGTGAAACGAGACAAGAACGGGTTGCAGTGGTTCCAGAGCACGGACGGGAAGTCGTGGGAGGAGTGGAAAACGTACCTCATCGCCCTTCCGGACACCGCCTGCGTAGGGGTGTGCGGGATGAACACCACCGACGCCGCTTGGTCCGTCACCTCCTCCGACTTCGCCGTCGTGCCTCTGAAGAGCGACAAGAAGTGATCCCCAACGCCGACCCGATTCACCTGCTCGACCCCGCCGGCGGGCCGGTGCCGGCCGAACTCCGCTTCGACCTGACGTTGGCGGACGTGGCCGTCGCGGAAGGGGCGTGGGGTCCGTACCGCCGCGCCGCCCGGGTTCAGCATGTGCACTGGAATTGGTTGCTGAAGTTCGGGCTGTTGAGCGGGTCGAACACCACCTTCGTCGGCGTCGTCTGTCGCGGAGTGATGGAGGGTCTGGCTCAAATTCAGGTGGTGGGCAAGAGCGCCCGGCTGCCACCCGCGGCGGGCGACCCGCTGGTGTTCATGGAGTATGTCGAATCCGCCCCGTGGCACCTGCGGCCCACCGCCGGCCACCCGCGGCTCAGGCACATCGGCTCCCAGTTGGTCCGCGGGGCCATCCTCATCAGCCTGCGGAGCGGGTGTGCCGGGCGGATCGGGTTACACTCCCTCGCTCAGGCCGAGCCGTTCTACCGCGACAAATGCCGGATGACCGAACTCGGACCCGATCCGGGGTACAATAAGATGCGGTATTTCGAGTTCACCGCCGCGGACGCGACCGCGTTCGAGCAGAGGGTTCCCAAATGACCCCCGAACAGAGAGCCGAGAACGAGAAGTGGTGGCGCGAACTCGCCGACGCCGAGGACGCCATCCCCGGCGGGCTGACGGCCGGGCTGCCGTACCCGCTTCGCCTGCTCGGGAACCCGCCCGACCCGGTGAAGCTGGCCGCGTTGGAAGCCGAGATGACCGAGTGGCTGGCGAACGGCGGGGTGCAAAAGGCTCTCGCTCAAGTGCTGACCCCGGAAGAGCGGTTGAAGGCGGCGGAGGAGGAGGTCGCTGGCCTGCTCCGACATGGCATCTCTGTGCCGCCGAACTATTTGCAAGTGAAGCGCGAGGACGCGAAGCGGGCGCGGCAGGCGCTCGACGCCGCTGCCGCCCCCCGGCCCGCACCGGCGGAGCCGTCCCGCTAGTCTCGGTCTCGTAGGGCGGGTCGAGCGGGGACTGCAATCCGCTTGTCGGTGACTCAGGAATCTTCACCCCCTCGAAGGCCGCGCTGTCCCGCCGCACCGACCGCACGGCGGGGCGTCGCGGGCGTCGAGTG
>JANNVG010000251.1:0-1819 GCA_031414395.1 Fimbriiglobus sp. | reverse complement strand
ACTGGCTTCCACTGCGTCCTCCGCGCCCTCTGCGGTGAATTCCTGGTCTGGTAGAATGGTGGCATGTTTACGGAGGTCGATCCCACAGAGCCGCGCGTGTCATTGGTCGGGGCCGGCCCCGGCGACCCCGGCCTGCTCACCCTGCGGGCGGTCGAAATCCTGGCCGTGGCCGACCTGGTGCTGTACGACCAACTCGTGCCGGTGCGGCTGCTCGACTTCGCCGCCCCGCACGCCGAGAAGGTGTGCGTCCGCGACCTGCCGGCCACCGCCCAAGACAAGTACCCGAGCATCTACTCGCGGATGATCGAAGCCGCCCGTGCGGGCAAGCGGGTGGTGCGGCTGAAGGGCGGCGACCCGCTCGTGTTCGGCCGCGGCGGGGAAGAGGCCGAAGCACTGCGGGCGAGCGGCATCCCCTACGAGATCGTGCCCGGCGTGACCGCCGCCCTCGCCACCGCCGCGTTCCTCGACATCCCGCTCACGCACCGGGCGCACACGTCCGCCGTCGCGTTCATCACCGGCCACGAGCTGCCGACCAAGCCGGGCAGCAAACTGGACTGGGAGGCGCTCGCCAGGTTTCCCGGCACGCTGGCCGTGTACATGGGCATCGCGCGGCTGCCGATCATGGTGGGCGAGTTGATCCGGCACGGCAAATCGCCCGACACGCCGGCGGTGATCGCCGAGCGGGTGAGCACCGGCGAGATGCGGTCGGTGAAGACACGACTGGCGGACCTCGAAGCGGTGCGGCGGGCGGCCGGACTCGAAGCGCCGGGGCTGATCCTCATCGGCGAGTGCGCCGGCTACCGCCCGGAGGTGTCGTGGTTCGAGGCCCGCCCGCTGTTCGGCCGGCGGGTGCTGGTCACCCGCCCGCGGCACCAGGCCGAGCCGATGGTGCGGGCGCTCGAGCGCCTCGGCGCGGTGCCGGCCGTCCTGCCCACCATGACCATCCGCGACCCGGCCGACTTCGGGCCGCTCGACGACGCACTGGCGAAACTGCGGTCGCCCGCCGGCGGGTTCGACTGGCTGGTGTTCACCAGTGCGAACGGCGTTCACGCCTTCTTCCGCCGACTGAAGCACCACGGCCGCGACGTGCGGGATGTCGGGCGGGTGAAGCTGGCCGCCATCGGCCCGAAGACGGCGGAGGCGCTGAAGCACTACCACCTGACCGCCGACGTGATCCCCGACACGTTCATCGCCGAGGGGCTGGTGGCGGCGCTGCGGGAGCAGGTGACGGGACTGCGGGTGCTGCTGGTGCGGGCGAACCGCGGGCGGGATCACCTGCCGACGGAGTTGGGGGTGGTGGCGAGCGTGACGCAAGTGGTCGCCTACGAGCAGGTGGACGACGTGGACCGCGACTCGCCGGCGCTGGAGGCCCTGCGGCGGGGGGAGATCGAGTTCGTCACACTGACCAGCTCGAACGTCGCCCGCGGGCTGCTCGGCATGTTCGACGACCACCTGAAGGGGCGGGTGATGCGGGGCGACGTGAAGCTGGTGTGCATCAGCCCGGAGACGGGCAAGGCGGTGCGGGCGCTCGGCTACCCGGTGGCGGGCGAGGCGACGACGTACACCGCCGACGGGCTGATCGACGCGGTGAAGAAGCTGGCGGCGGAAACGCCGTTGCACCCGAGCGGGCACACGGCGGGGGTGGAGGAGGAGTGATGGAGAGAAGAGTCCTCAGCCCTTCCCACCACCTTGTCGGGGGGGGGGGGGGGGGGGGGGGGGGGCGGGCGCAGCCAGCGGGCCGGAACCCGCCCCGACCACCCACACCACCAGGATGTGGGAAACCCCACCCACAAAACAAACGGCGGGGGGGGGGGGGGGG
>JANNVG010000250.1:0-1902 GCA_031414395.1 Fimbriiglobus sp. | reverse complement strand
GCTTCTTCCGTGTTCTGCTCGCTCCGCGAGCGGTCGGAGGTTCCGCTCGCGGAGCGAGCAGAGCACTACACGTCCCAGGTGCCGGGCTTCTTCTTCTTCTTCTTCACCGGCTCGGGCCGGAACACCGGCACCGCGGGGAGTGTTCGCTCGGGGCGGGCGTCGGACATGTCGTCGTCGTCGGGCACGAACGCCTCGTTCTCGTCGTCCGGCTCGTCGCCCTCGTCCACCCGCACCGGGGCGTGCGCGTCGGCCACCGACTCGCCGGCCAGCAGCGGGATCTCGTCCGTGTTGTCGCCGGACACCAACTCCGCCGCCTGGGCGGCCAGGAACGCCTTGCGGTCCGAGTACGCACTCGCCTCGCCCTTCGTCTTCATGATGAAGCGGATGGGCACCTCGCCGAACGAGAACGAGTCCCGCACCACTTTGGTCAGGAACTTGACGTAGGTGCGGTCGAACAGGTCGGGGCCGTTGGTCACCATCACCACCGTCGGCGGGTGGGTGGCCACCTGAGCGGCGTAGTAGATCTTGGGCACGCGGTTGAACCGCACGGGGGGGGTGGTCGTCTCCATCGCCTGGATCAGCACGCGGTTCAGCTCGCCCGTCTTCGCTCGCTTGCCGGCCTGCTTGTGCAGCTCCTGCGCCAGGTTCAGCAGGCGGTACACGTTCTTCCCCTTCGTGGCGGTGATGAACGCGATGGGCACGTAGTCGAGCATGGGGAACACCTTCCGCAGGTAGTCCGCCCACTTCTCGGTGGGGATCTTCTCCTTCGCCAGGTCCCACTTGTTGACCACGAAGATGGCTGGCTTGTGGTTGTCCAGGATGTACTCGGCGAGCTGCTTGTCCACCCGGCTGATCCGCAGCCGCGGGTCGAACAGGTGCAGCACCACGTCCGCCCGCCGGACGCTCCGCTCGGCCCGGTGCAGCGAGTAGTATTCGATGTCCGAGGCCAGGCTCTTCTTCTTCCGCACGCCGGCCGTGTCGATGGCCACAAACACCTTGCCGTCCCGCTCGAACCGCACGTCCACGCTGTCGCGGGTGGTGCCGGGCACTTCGGACACGATCACCCGATCCGACTCGGCGAGGCTGTTGATGAACGTGCTCTTGCCCACGTTCCGCCGGCCGACGATGGCCACCTTCAGTTCGGGCGTGACGGGGGCGACGGTGGGCGAGTCGGTCGGCAGCTTGTGCTGAATGGCGGCGAGCAGTTCGTCGCGGCCCCGTTTGCTGTTCGCGCTCACGCGGATCGGCTCGCCGTACCCGATGCGGTACAGGTCGCCGACGTGCGCGTCGATCCGCTCCTCGTCCGCCTTGTTGGCCACGAAGATGACCGGCTTGTTCACCCCGCGGAGCTTGTTGGCGACGTGCTCGTCGAGCGGCATGATGCCATCGCGGATGTCCACCACGAACAGCACCACGGCCGCCTGCTCGATGGCCAGGCGGATCTGGTGCTCCACGTCGTCGGTCAGGTTGTCGTGATCGACGATGCCCATCCCGCCGGTGTCCATCAGCTCGACGAACTGGTCGCCCACCTCGACGGTGTACGTGATGCGGTCGCGGGTGACGCCGGCTGTCGGCTCGACGATGCTAATCCGCTTGCCGGCGAGCATGTTAAAGAGCGACGACTTGCCGACGTTCGGGCGGCCGACGATGGCGACAACGGGCAACTTCATGGCGGGCGAGTCCGGAGAGGGCAAAAGGTATTGTACCACCCTCCGCGTGTTGCGGGTGTCACAGGGGCCGGTTGAACAATCTCGGATCACCGAAACTGCCCGACGACGTGCTGAAGTGGATTGACCCGGACGAACTGCCGGAGTGGGCCATTGACCTTCGGGAAAGGAAAGCCAACGGGGACGACGTACCGCCGCGGAGCGGCGACCGATGTTAGCCAGGGGTGGAGCGAGC
>JANNVG010000249.1:0-1688 GCA_031414395.1 Fimbriiglobus sp. | reverse complement strand
GCGCCGTTCGCCGGTTCGGTCACTTCTTGATCGCCTTGTACTCCACCTTCTTGAACGTCATCACGCTGCCGGGGTCGTGCCCCTGGATGGCGAAGTGCCCCTTGGTGAACGTCTTGTTCGGGTCCTTCCACTTGAGCGTCTCCTTGCCGTTCACCATGATGGTGATCTCGTCGCCCACGGCGATCACCTCCTCCACGAAGAACTCGTCCGCCTTGTGAGTCGCCTTGTCCATCACCAGGCAGATCTCCTTCTTGAACTTGTCCAGCTTGAACTCGCCGTTCGGGTACAGGCAGCCGCTCTTGATCGGGTCGCCGCCGGTGGCGTTCACCTGCGCCTCGTACCCCTTCGGCACGCCCGGCCGCATCCCGGCCCGGAAGAAGATGCCGCTGTTCCCCTTGTCGTTGATCTTCACCTCCACCCGCAGGTGGAAGTCGTCCGCCTCCGGGTCGGCGTACAGGTGGCTCATCGGCCCGCCGCCCACGATGGTGCCGTCCTTCACCTGCCACAGGGTCACTTCCTTGTCGTCCTTGCCCACCCCGACGTACCCCGTCACCTTGCCGTCCTTGTCCTTGACTTCCTTCGCGCTCTTGAAGTTGCCGCTCGGCGGGTCGGGCAGCTTCCACCCGGTCAGGTCTTTGCCGTTGAACAGTTGAATCCAGCCGTCGTCCTTCTTGTCGTCGGCCGCCGCCGGCGCGGCGAGCAGCAGGGCCGCCGCCAGGAGGGAGAGTGTGCGGGTCATGTGCGGGTTCTCGGGATAGAATCGGTGGCACCGGCGATCCGTTTCGCCCGGCTGCCACCCCATCCTATCGACGCCTTGCTCGCCTGCCACCATGCGGGCATTCGGAACAACCGCCAGCACCGGCGCGAAAAAAATTGCTGGCATGTTAAACTTTACGTTGTCGGTGGGGGAGGCGATCTCTATCTTTTCGGACACTTGGGAGTGCTGGGCAGTCTGGGAAGTATCGCCCATCGAGGACTGTTGCAGCACGAAAATCGGAATGGTTAGACCTCCGCCGCGCGTGCCGTGCGGGGTCCGGTCCGGTTGTCCCGTCAGGAGAACTGAGATGAAGCGTCGAATGTTTACGGCAGCGGTTCTTGGCGCGGCGGCCTGGCTGGCCACCTCGACCGACTCGGCTTCGGCCTTCGGCCTGCGGCTGCTCGGCGGTCGTGGCAACTGCTCGGCCCCGGTCTCCTCGTGCGGCGCGGCGGCCGTGTCGGTGAGCGGCGGGTGCGGTCTCGGCGGCGGTGTCGTGTCGAGTGACGTGTTCGGCAGCACGGTGACGGGCGGGGTGGTGTCCGACGGCGGTTGCGGCACCGTGGTCGCCGCGGCCCCGCAAGTGACTTACACCACTCAGACCGTCACCCGGTACGTCTCCCAGCCGGTCGTCACCAAGCAGAAGGTGACCACCTACAAGCAGCAGATGGTGGCCGTCCCGTACAGCTACCAAGAGGCCGTCAGCACGCCGGTCGTCACCCAACAGCAGGTGACCACCTACAAGCAGGAGATGGTGGCCGTCCCGTACAGCTACCAGGAAGCGGTCAGCACCCCGGTCGTCACCAAGCAGAAGGTGACGACGTACCAGCAGCAGATGGTGGCCGTCCCGTACAGCTACCACGAAGCGGTCAGCACGCCGGTCGTCACCCAACAGAAGGTGACGACGTACCAGCAGCAGATGGTGGCCGTCCCG
>JANNVG010000248.1:0-1799 GCA_031414395.1 Fimbriiglobus sp. | reverse complement strand
CACAGAGGCCGGCTACAGACAATCCCCGCCACCCGCCTACCATACCCGCATGTCTCGCTTCCGCGTCGGTCTCGGCGTCTCCGCCGTCCTGCTCACCCTCGGCTTCCTGGTGGTCGCCTGGGTGATGAAGCGGCCCGGCGGACCCGACGCCCCCGCCTTGCCCGAGCCGGTCAGCTACGCCAAGCCGTCGGCCGACGGGCAGAGGGTGTTCGTCGCCCACGGCTCGCTCGAGTACGAGACCAAGCTGAAGGACGCCCGCACCCGCGAGTTCGCCGCCGGCGTGCGAGCCAAGTACCCGCAGCCGGGCATCTATTCCGCCGGCGACCCGCCCGTTCTGCTCACCCCGCCCGGCAACCCCCGCCCGCTGTCCGCCGTCGTCGGCATCGCCCCCACCGCCGACGCCCCCGCGTGGCCGTGGGACCGCTACACGCCCGACGACAACGTGTTCCTGACCGCCGACGGCTCGACGGCCGTGCGGATCGAGGGCAACTGGTGGAAGACGAAGGCGTACCCGGCGGGCAAGCGGCTGTCGGCGGCGGTGGAAGAGGCGCAACTGACCGCCCCGGCCGTCACCTTCCTGTTCGCCGACGGCCGCCCGCCGCGGACGTACCTGTTGAACGATCTGGTGGACACCCCGGCCGACCTGCCGCACTCGCCGGAACACATCCTCTGGCCGGCCGGCGCCGCCCTCGACCCCAGCACCAACCAGTTCCACCTGTTCACGCAGGACTCGAACAAGATCACGTTCGACACCACCAAAGGGGATGTCGTTGACAAGGGGAAGAACGGCCTGGGCAACCCGATCGCGCGGACGCTCATCGGCGTGACCATCGGCCTGACTCTCCTGCTGCTCGCCGGCCTCGCGTGGTACATCGTGAAAGCCAAACCGCGGGCGACGTGACCGCTTGTAGGGCGGGTCGAGCGGGGATCGCGGTGAGTGCTCCGAGTGACCGCGAGATCAACACCCCCGACGGCCGCGACGCCCCGCCGTCTCCGACTCACCCCCACGTCCAGGTCTGCATCTCCTGCATTCGCGCGTGGTTGGTCAGGTCGAAGTGCAACGGGGTGACGGTGATGAACCCCTCGGCCAGCGTGCTCACGTCCGTGTCCGGGTGCGGCTCGGGGCAGCGGAACTCCGGGCTGCTCCAGAAGTACGTCCGCCCCCGCGGGTTCACCCGCCGGTCGAACTTCTCCTCGTACACGCTCACGTTCTGCGGCATCACCCGCACCCCCTGAATGGGGCCGCGCTCGAGCGGCGGGATGTTCACATTAAACAGGCTGCCCTTCGGCGGGTTGTGGGCGAGGATTTGCTCCACCACCTTGCGGGCGTGGGCGGCGGCGGTCGGCCAATCCAGTTGCGCGTTCTTGGTGTACTCGAGCGAGCAGGCGATGGCGGTGTAGTGGTAGAAGCTGGCTTCCACCGCCGCCGCCACGGTGCCCGAGTAGAGCACGTTGATGCCGGCGTTGCTGCCGGCGTTCAGCCCGGACACGACCAGGTCCGGCGGGTCGGTCAGCAGTTCGAGCAGGGCCAACTTCACGCAGTCGGCCGGCCGCCCCTCCACCGCCCAGCCGAGGAACGTGTGGCCGTCGTCCTCGTACACCTCCGTCACCAGCAACGGGGTGAGGAGTGTGACCGAGTGGCCGGTGGCGGACTGCTCGGTGGCCGGGGCGACGACGATCACCTCGCCCAGCTTCTGGAGTTCCTTCCGCAGCGCGCGGATGCCGGGGGCGTAAATGCCGTCGTCGTTGGCGAGCAGGATGCGCATTCGTGTCCGTCCGGAGGGGTGGGGGTAGTGTAG
>JANNVG010000247.1:0-4412 GCA_031414395.1 Fimbriiglobus sp. | reverse complement strand
CAAGCAGACCGTCGGCCGGGATAAACCCGGCCGCTCTTTGTGTGTTGCCCACCCGGTCACACCGCACCCGGCTCGCCAAGTCGCCTTACTTATTCTCGGTCGGCATCAGGACGGTGTCGATCACGTGGATGACGCCGTTCTTGCACTTGATGTCGGTGACGAGGACTTTGGCGTTGCCGATCATCACCGTCTTGTCTTTGACCGTCACCATGAACTTGCTGCCCTGGACGGTCTCCGCTTCCTTGCCGTCCATCTTCACCACGTCGGCGGCCATCACGCTCCCCTTGACGGCGTGGGCCGTCAGGATGGCGGTCAGCAGCTTCTTGTCCTTCAGCACGGCTTCCAGCTTCTCCTTGCCCACCGCGTCGAACGCCTTGTTCGTCGGGGCGAAGACGGTGAACTCGCCGCCGCTCAGCGTCTCGACCAGGTCGGCCGCCTTCACCGCCGCCACCAGGGTGCTGAAGTCCTTGTTGCCCATGGCCACTTCGACGATGGTCATCTTGGTGGTGTCGGGCTTCTCGGCCTTCTTCTCATCGTCGGCGAACACGACGGGGGTGACCAGCAGGGCGACGGCGAGCGCGATCAGCTTCTTCATCGGAGGGGTTCCTGGTGCCTGAGCACGGTTGCGACGGGGCGGCCCAATACCACCCGCCTGTCGGCTGCGGCCGGTGCGACCGAGCGACGCGAGACTAATAGCGGGGGGCGGTTCGATAAATCCATGAACTCCGGATTCTCCTCCGAATCTTCTCCGCGCGTTTGTCCGACACGCGACCGCCACCCCACCGGGCGGGCGAGTAGAATGGCATCCTCCCGTCGCCCTCCCGCGGAGGCTCCCCGTGAACCGTCTCGCGTCACTCGCCCTGTTGACGGCCGTCGGCGCGCTGGCCGCCGCCCCGGTGCCCACCACCATCCCCGACACGCCCGCCACCGACCCGGCCAAGTTCCTGCCCACCCGCGCGTACACCGCCCGCGACGGCACGGTGGTCGGCGTGCTGGTGGCCGACGCCGGGCCGGTCATGTCCCGCGACGGCCGCAGCAGCCAGGCGGACGCCATCGCCTTCTCCCGCGACGGCGGCAGTTACAACTGGCTGTACGTGCCGGTGGAGGCCAACCCGCAGATCACGAACCTGCAAGTGAGGGTGGGGCCGAAGGGCGGCACCACCGTGGTGTACGCGAAGCTGAGCATGGCCAGCCCGAAGACGACGGCCGCGTGGGTCGTGAGCGAGAAGTTCACGCTGGCGGAAGTGACGGTGAACGACGGACAGGGGGCGCCGGCGGACGAGGCGTTCGTGGCATCGGGCGTGAAGGTGGTGGAGGGCACGAAGGCGTACCCGGTGAAGGCGAACGAGGTGGTGACGACCGCACGCGAGCAGTTCGCCAAGTATTCGACCGCGATCAAGAAAGACCTCTCCGACGCGATGGCCAAGAGCCAGAAGGCGGCGCTGAACGACGAGGCGCCGAGCGGCAAGGTGAAGACGGAAGAACTGTTGCACGTGACGTGGCTGCCGGCCGACGAGCAACTGGCCGTCACGTTCCTGGTCAAGCAGAGCGACGGCGCGTGGAAGAAGGGCGGGGGCGGGGCGAACCTTGACGACGGGTTGCGCGACCCGCCCGCACTGCCGGTGAAGCCGGGCGGTGGTGGAGCGCAGATCGCCCCGCCGCCCCCGCGAGACGACACCGGAGTGACGTGGGGTACCGGGTTCGGCGTCGAGTACGGCCGCACTTTCGTGTACGGCAAGGACGGCAAGCTGGTGAAGACGGTCACGCTCGCGCCGACGGCGTTCAAGCTGGACCTGCCGCCCCCGGCGGTGCGGGGCAAGTTCTTCCCGCTGCCCGTCCCGCCTGTCGCCGACCCGCCCCCGCCGGTCAAGAAAGAGTCCGAGACCTCACCCCCCGTCCCCCACACCCACGGGAGAGGGGGTGTTCAACTCCACAAGTGGCCGATCTTCGCCGCGACCGAAGGGGGCGCAAACGTGGGCGATCCCTTCGGTCGCGGCGAAAAGTGCAGGCGCTTCCAACATTGAACACCCCCTCTCCATGACATGGAGAGGGGGACGGGGGGTGAGGTCAAAAACTACAGACCCCTCAACCCCAACACTTCACCCAATGCTCATCGACACGCACGCCCACCTGGACGACGACCGCTTCGCCGCCGACCTGCCGGCCGTGCTGGAGCGTGCCGCCGCCGCCGGCATCACGCACACGCTCACCATCGGCATCGACCTGCCGACCAGCCGGGCGACGGTGGCACTGGCCGGCCGCTTCCCGCAACTGCGGGCGGTGGTGGGCATTCAACCGAATCATGTCGCCGAAGCAGGTGCGGGTGATTGGGATGAGATCGTGAAGTTGGCCGAGACCGCGGCGAACGTAGTGGCGGTCGGCGAATCGGGGCTGGACCGCTATTGGGATCGCGCGCCGTTCCCGCTGCAAGAGGACTACTTCGCCCGACACCTCGCCCTCGCCCGGCGGTTGAACAAGCCGATTGTGATCCACTGCCGCGAGGCCGAAGCCGATGTGCTGCGAATGCTCCGCGAATTCGGCGGGCCGATCCGCGGGGTGATGCACTCGTTCTGTGGCGACACCGCCGTGGCGCTCGCGTGCATGGAAGTGGGACTGCACATCTCGTTCGCCGGCATGGTGACGTACAAGACCGCCGACGACCTGCGGAAGGTGGCCGCGACGATTCCGCTCGACCGCCTGCTGGTGGAGACCGACAGCCCGTACCTGGCGCCGGTGCCGGTGCGCGGGAAGCGGAACGAGCCGGCGTTCGTGCGGCACACGGCCGAGTGCGTGGCGAAGGCGCTGGGCGTGAGTGCGGACGTGGTGTGCGAAGTGACCACACGGAACGCGCGGGAACTGTTCGGGATCTGATGCGGGCGAGCCGCCGGCTCGGTTCGGGTGGCCGACTCTCACCGAGAGTCGGAGAAGGGGGTCGGTCGGAGTGCCGAACGTGCAGTTGGTGGAAGCCCGCCTTCGCTCCACGCTGCCTTTCCAGGTGTCGGGCCCCGTCCGAATCTCGACGAGAGTCGGCCACCCGGAAAGCACCCGGCTCACCGCGCGCCTGTTCAGTCGTCCGCCGGGGTCTTCTTCCCCTTCGGTTGCCCCTTCCCTTCGGCCGCACTCGCCTCCTGGTGTTGCCGCTCGTACTCCTTCTCGCCGGCCGCGTCGAGCGTCGGCGGGGCGGGCGTGCCGCACCCGGCGGCCAGCCCGCACCCGATCAGCAGCAGCAGTCGCAGGCGTGTCATGTCAGAAGTCTCCGTTCATCACTTGCCCGTCGGCCTTCGTGCAAAGGCGGCGGAACAGGGTGCGATCCGGGTTGAACCGCACCGGCCGCACGCTCCCGTCGCACAGCACGAACAGGCACCCGCTGGCGTGCGACGAGCCGAACTGCCGCAGCCCGCTGTTCACGTCGCTGAACACGGCCGCACTGGTCGCGCGGATGTCCGGGTTCGGCCCCCAACTGAGCGGCCGGCCGGCGCTGCCGTCGGTGTCCAGGTCGGTGACGGCGGCGCGGACGATCTCGCTGTCCCAGCCGGGCGTGAACACCGACTCGTTGTCGTCGTAGCTGGCCCCGAACTTGTCCAGTTTCATCCGCTTCTCGCCGAGCAGGGCGGTGTTGCTGGTGCCGTCGGTGATGTGCGTCAGTTGCGTGCCGCGGGCGGCGCCGGTGCGGTGGATCACCCCGGTGGTGTTGGCGTCGGCCAGACTCTGCCCGGCGTTGGCCGCGTAGTCGATCTTGGCGTTGTTGTTGTAAAGCTGCGCCGCCCGCCGGCTCGGGCAGTGGAACACCTTGATCGGCGCCCGCCGCACGGTCGTGTCGTTGGCCGTCTGGAACACGTTCTGCTGCTCGATGTACGGCAGCAGGAAGTACGCCCAACTCCACTCCTGCCGGCGGATGTGCAGGGTAGACGTGGGAACCGTGTACGGGTTGTTGATCGGCGCCAGGGCCGGGTCGCCGGTGGCACACGCCGCCGTCACGTTCGGGTGAATCGGCACCTCGCACCCGTTCTTCCCGCCCGTCGGCAGGTGGCCGACGGCGTCGTGGTAGTTGTGGGCGGCGAGGCCGAGTTGCTTCAGGTTGTTGCTGCACTGCATCCGCGCGGCGGCCTCGCGGACCTTCTGAACGGCGGGCAGGAGCAGGCCGATGAGGATGGCGATGATGGCGATCACCACCAGCAGCTCGATCAGCGTGAACCCCGAACGACGGCGAGCGGACATGAACCACCTCGGGAATGACGTGAGGGTGGCGATGAGAGAAATTTCACAGATGGTACCAACCGCTCCGCCGGGTGCAAGCGAAAAATGAAAGAGAAATGAACGCCGCCGCCGCAGGTGGGGCCTTCCAAATTGGAGGCGAACGGCGTGACGTGACACCAGATTGCATCGATGTCTTGCTGTAGCCGGCCTCTGTG
>JANNVG010000246.1:0-3059 GCA_031414395.1 Fimbriiglobus sp. | reverse complement strand
CCCCCCCCCCCCCCCCGGGCGGGCGGGGGGGGGGGGGGGCCGCCACCCGGGCGCGCGGGGGGCGGCCGCCCCCGGCGCTTTGACAACCCCCCGGCCCCCCCCGCCCCCGGCTCGTCGTAAACGGCCCTCTGGTCGCTGCGGTCGCGTTGGGCTACCCTTTCGCCCATGAGCGACACCCCCCGCCGCGAGTCCTTCCCCCTCGCCCGCAAGCTGCTCCGCTTCGCCGCCCGCGCCCGCCGCAACTGGCTGGAACGCCACCAGCACCCGGCGTCGTTCGGGCTGCACATGGTCGGCATCCCGCTCACCCTCGTCGGCCTGCTCGCCCTCTTCTTCGTGCCGTGGTACTTCGGCGTCGGGGCGTTCGTGGTCGGGTACCTGCTGCAATTCGTCGGGCACAAGATCGAAGGGAACGACGTGGGCGAGCTAATCCCGCTGAAGCGCCTGCTCGGGATGCCCGTCGTGCCGGTTTCCCCACGTTACCAAACGCCCGCCCCACCCCCCGCCACTTGAGCAAATCCCCACCCCGACTAGCAGTCTGCATGGTGGTCCGCCGGTCCATCCGGCACAACCGGCGGAATCATTGGATTCGCTGACACTTCCCGCCGATACCAGACGACGAACGCCGGACTCGGCGGGGTGTGAGGGGACACCCCATCGGGTCGGCACGCGGCGGGGAAGACCATGACGCGGACGATGAAACGGTGGACGGCTCGATTGCTCTCCGGCGGGCTGATTGCGCTCGCCGGGTCCGGGGTGATCGGGTGTAAGCACCAGTTGTTCACCGAACCGGCGGACTCGTCGCTGCTGCGGCGACTGGAGATCCCGGCGCGGATCGAGACGCACCCGGACCTGCCGATCCTGCCCGGCTCGCCCCTGGTGGGCACCACCCCGGCGAACGTGCTCGACCTGAAGCGGCAGCCGCGGTTCATCTCGCTGAAAGAGGCGATGGCCATCGCGGTGGAGAAGGGGAACACCGGCGGGGGCAACACGAACGGGGCGGTGCTCGACCGCCTGCCGCAGGCCGGCCAGCCGGTGACCGACTCGGTGAAGGCGTTCGTCCTCGACCCGGCCATCGCCCAGACGGCCGTCGAGCGGAGCCTGTCCAAGTTCGACGCCCGCTGGATCACCAGCATGAGCTGGAGCAAGCAGGACCAGGCGACGCTCAACTTGCAGCAGAGCTTCAGCAACGGCGACTCGGCCGCGTTCAGCAGCACCCTGGCCAAGCCGCTGCCCACCGGCGGGGCGGTCGGCTTCACCACCAGCCTGAACTACCAGAAGCTGTCCGACCCGCCGCCGGCCAACACCGGGTTCGTCACGCTCACCAGCTCGTACACCCCGCGGGTGCAGTTCGTGTTCGAGCAGCCGCTCCTGCAGGGGTTCGGCATCGAGGCCAACCAACTGCTGCCCAACCACCCCGGCAGCCTGCTCATTCAGGGGTTCCGCAGCACCGGCCAGGGCACCGAGGGCATCCTCATCAGCCGCGTGCGGGCGGACCAGGCGCGCGAGCAGTTCAACGTGGCCATCAACGAGCAGCTGCTGAACGTGGAGGTGGCGTACTGGACGCTGTTCGCCGCCTACCGCAACCTGGCCGCCCGCGAGGACGGCCTGAAGGCGGCGTTCAAGGCGCTCGACTTCAACATCCCGCGGGTGGAGGGGGGGCTGGAGGAGCCGCAACTGCGGCCGCAACTGGAACAGCAGTACTGGACGTTCTACGCCCAGGTGATCGAGGCCCGCGGGCAGGTGCTGGAGGCCGACCGCTCGTTCCGCGGGCTGCTCGGCATGAGGTCGGACGACGGCACCGTGTTCGCCCCGGCCGACACCCCGACCGAGACGCCCGTGCGGATCGACTTCCGCGCCGCCTACGAGGAGGGGTTGCAGACCCGCCCCGAGGTGATCATCGCCCGCCAGGAGCTGAAGGCCCGGCAACTGGACCTGCGGGCCCAGCGGTACTCGCGGATGCCCGACCTGCGGTTCTTCAGCAGCTACGACGTGAACGGGCTGGGCGGGCGGCTGGGCGGGCGGCCGAACGAGGACGGCGCCGTGAGCGCCCTCAGCAGCCTGGGGCAGAACCAGTTCAACAGTTGGCAGTTCGGCCTCCGCCTGGACATGCCGCTCGGCTTCCGCGACGCCAACGCCATCGTCCGCCAGTCGCAGGTGAACCTGTGGCGGACGTGGCACATCCTGAGCGACGCCGAGCGGAAGGTGCTGGAGATCCTGACGCAGGCCGAGCGGCAGGGGTATCAGGCGTACCAGACCATCCAGGCGCAGCGGAAGGTGCGGGAGTCGGCCAAGAAGCGGGTGGACCTGATCGACACGCGGATCGTGGCCGGGCAGTTCACCGGCAGCGGGCAGTACCTGCAACTGACGCAGGCCCAGCAGGAGCTGGCGAACGCCACCGCCGCCGAGTACCGGGCCGTCGCCGACTACAACTCGGCCCTCGCCCGCATCGAGTACGCGAAGGGCACCATCCAGCGGTACAACAACATCAGCGTGGCCGACGGGCCGCTGCCGTCGTTCGTGCAGAAGAAGGCGGCCGACCACTTCCGCGAGCGGCAGGCGGGGCTGAAGCTCCGCGAGCACCCGGCCGACGCCACCGGCACCGGCGGGCTGGGCGGGTTCGAGTTCGCCCCGCTGTCCGACATGACCGACAAGGTGAACCAGGGGGCGCCGGCCGTGCCGCCGGGCGGGTCGATGCCGCCGCCCCTCAACCCGCCGGCGTTCATGCCCCCGCCGGGCGGACCGGCCACCGGGCAGGTGAAGAACTGGACCGACTGGAACAACACGCGGGACGGCACCGGCACGAGTATGCCGGCCACCCTTCCGCAGACGGTGGCCCCGCCCAAGCCGGGCGAGCCGACGGGCGGCACGTTCGTCCCGCACGGGTCGCTCGCCCTGCCCAAGCGGACGACGGCCGACCCGCCGACCCGCCTGCCGACCGTGCCGAGCGGCACGCCGACGACGACCACGCCCTCGACCTTCCCGCCACTGCAACCGCTCCCGCCGATCAAGTGACCTGAACGGGGGGGGGGGGGGGGGGGGGGGGGGGGGGGGGGGGGGGG
>JANNVG010000245.1:0-6971 GCA_031414395.1 Fimbriiglobus sp. | reverse complement strand
AATCTTGCCTTTGGCTTTGCGGGGATCGGGGACACGAGCCAACATCTCGGTGAGAGCGACGGGCATGACGAGTCCTCGAAGGAGGACCCTATCTGCCCAATCTCTCAACTCGCGCCAACCTCAAGTTCGCAATAGCCCTGGTTGATCCCGCCGGTCATCTCCTCCTTCAGCTTGTTCTTCTCGCCGTACAGCTTCCACCCGACCGTGTGGCCGATGATCAGCACGCCCTTCGTGCCGTAGAAGGCGTTGCCGTTCTCGTACCCCTCCTGCACGTACGGCGACCAGATCCGTTGCTCGAAGGTGAACTGCCGCGGCTTGCCGTCGAGTTTGTCGAACTCGCACACCACGTACTGAGTGTCGGGCCACTCCTGGTCGTCGTCGAAGAAATACTTCCCCCCGAGCGCCGCCACGCGGTTCGGCAGGACGGTCGCGTTCAGCCCCCACACGCCCACGTCGATGTTGTGGACGCCGTCGTTGCCGATGTCGCCGGCCCCGTAGTCGCGGAAGAACCGCCACATGCTCGGCACGCGGTTGGCGTAAAACGGGGCTTCGGGCACCGGCCCCTGCCACAGGTCGTAGTCGAGCGATTCGGGCGGGTTGCTCGCCTTCACCTTGCCCAGGTTGCGGCGGAGTTGGCTGTTCCACGCCTTCGCCGCGAGGATGTCGCCGATGGCACCGTCCTTCAACCGGGCCATCGCCTCTTGCACCGTTTTGGTGCTGCGGGCCTGCGTGCCCACTTGCATGACGATCTTGTTGCGGGCGGCGGCCTCGATCATCAGCCGGCCTTCGCGGACGTTGTGCGAACAGGGCTTCTCGACGTAGACGTGCTTGCCGGCGTCGGCGGCGAGGATGGCGGCGGGGGCGTGCCAGTGATCGGGCGTGGCGATCCAGACGGCTTTGATGTCTTTGTTGTCGAGCACTTCGCGGAGGTCTTTGGTCGCCTTCGGGGTGTGGCCGGCGTCGGTGGCGATCTTGGCGGCGGCGGCACTGCGGGTGGCGTCTACTTCACACACCGCAGCGAGCTTCACCCGCTTGTTCGCCGCGAGCAGCTTCAGGTGATTCGTGCCCATGCCGCCGCAACCGATGAGTGCGATGGGCACGGCGTCTGGTCCGTCGGCGGCGAACACGGCCGACGACACCGCGACGGCGGCGGTGGACTTGAGGAACGCACGACGGGATGAGGTCGTCATGGCGAGATTCCGGGGGAGGGAGTGATGGTCAGCGGTTCCACAATGGTGAGAGGGGCCGGTCTGCGTCGGCCGTATCGATCCGAATCACCGGGTGCCTGTGTCAAGAGTTCAGACAGGGGTATGTCAAAAACGGTGCGCCCCTGGCTCCCCTTGCTCTACTCCCGTGTCGCCCTTTTGGACAATTGTTTACGTCCCCAACTTGTCCAGCACGTTTTTCGTCACCCGCACGACGACCGGGTCGTTGCCCCGTAGGCCGTGGCTCCAGTCGGTCGTGCCGACAGTCACCACCGTGCCGCCGCGGGTGTAGGTGCCGACCACAGCGTTGCCGGTGCGGCCCTTATCCCACTTCTCGTACCACTCGCAGTCGTCCGGGTGCCACCGCGCCGGGCAGGTGGCCAGCACCTCGAACCCCTTCGGCGTACCGTCGCGGAAGGTCGGTTCGGGCACGCCGTCCTTCCAGGTCAGTTCGCACCCGTCGCACTCGTAGCCCACCACCGTGTCCTTGTCGCCGAACTTGTCTCCCTTCTTCACCCCGGTGCCGGCGAACAGCCAGTGGTTCGGGCGGTGGACGGTGAACTCGGCCGGGTCGGACATGAACTGGCCGTGGCTCTTGCGGTAGCCGCCCCACAGGAAGCCGACGCCGGTGAGCGTGTTCTCCGGGCGGTTGACGAGGTGGTGGCCCCAAAGGGTGGAGAGCGTGTCGAACTTGTCGTCCTTGTAGTGCGGGTCGTCGCCGAAGCTCTGCTTCCAACAGGCGAGCGCCCGCCCCTTGTCCTCAGTGCGGACCTGCCAGCAGCAGGTGTTGCCGCTGAAGAAGGCCACATTCCCGCCGTCGCCGATGTACTTCTCCAGATGGTCGCGCATCGGTTTCGACCAGTATTCGTCGTGCCCGACGCTGAGCACCAGCTTGTACGGCTTGAGCAACTCCGGGCGGAATTCGAGGTCCGAGTTCGCGCAGAAGTCGAGGGCGTACCCGTTGGCCTCGGCCCACGCGACGAACGGCAGCTCCCAGTTGCCGAACTGACTCGTCTGCGGGCGGTCGAACGACACCCGCCGGCCCTGCACCTTGTTCTTGCCGTGGTAGGCGTACAGGCTGTACCCGCCCCAGTTGGTGTACGCGTTGTAGGTGTTGGTGCTGAATTGCAGCAGGATCTTCGCGTTCTTCCCAGGTTCCTTCGGGCGGACGACGAAATACGGCTCGGCGGGCACCGGCTTTTCCCCGCGGAGGGTGAACCGGATCGAGTAGTACCCGCTTTTCCAGTCGGCGGGGATTTCCATGCTCACTTGCGCCGGCCACTCGCACCCGTTCGCGCTGGCATCCTTGTTGACCGGATACTTCGTCCCCGCGTGATCCTGCATCGTCTTCACCACCTGTCGCTTCTGGCCGAGGCGGGCGATTTCGATGTCGAACGAGGGTGAGTCGGAGGAGATGTGGAGCTTGAGCGTGTCGCCGGGGGCGTAACTCACCTGACCGGTGTACCCTTCGACGACGGAGGGGGGTGGCTTTTTCGGTTGGCCGAGGGCGGCGGAGGCGACGAGTGCGGAACCGGCGGCGAGGGCGGTGCGGCGGGTGGGACGGGACATGGCACGCTCCGAGAGAGGAGTGGAGTGTACCGGCGGCGGGTAGGCGGGGGGAAATGAAAACGGCCGCCCCGAGTGGGACGGCCGCGAGTAGTTGACTGTGGCCGGCCTCTGTGAGGCCGGAACCGGGGTCACAGACCCCGGCTACAGAGCAGGTTAGCCGACGTAGATGCCGCTCGTGTTGGTGCTCTCGAAGGCGAAGAAGTTGTCCAGGGTGGCCAGGTTGGCACCCGAGAACACCTGGATGCGGGCCTGGGCGCCCGGGCCGGTGCCGGTGACGATGTCGGCCAGGCCGTCGGCGTTCAGGTCGCGGGCGGCCACCGACACCCCGCCGGTGAAGGTGGTGCTGGCGGCGAAGAAGTCGTACAGGGCGGCGCCGGTGGTGGCGTTCAGCACCCGCACGTGCGGGCCGCCACCCTGACCGGCCCCGGTGATGATCTCGTCCCGCCCGTCGCCGTTCACGTCGCCGGCGCCCAGGTTCACCCCGCCGAGGAAGGCCGGGGCGTAGGGGGCGATGCGGCTGAGGACGTTCAGGTTGCGGCCGTCGAACGTGGCCACTTGCGAGGCCACGCCGGTGCCGGTGGCGGCGGCGATGTCGTCGTACCCGTCGCCGTTGAAGTCGCCCACGGCCACCCGCGCGCCGGCCGTGTTGGACAGGTCGAAGGCGAAGAACGAGTGCATCAGTTCCCCGTTCCGCCCGCTGAACGACTTGACGTGCGACCCGCCGCCGGCCCCGGCCCCGACGACCACGTCGTCCCACCCGTCGTCGTTCACGTCCCCGCTGGCCAGCCACACCCCTCCGGTGAACTTCGAGTCGTAGGCGAAGTAGCTTTGCAGGAGGGCACCGGTCTGCCCGTTGAACACCTTCACGTGCGGGCCGCCGCCGGCCCCGGCCGCCACGATCACGTCGTCGAACCCGTCGTTGTTGATGTCGCCGATGGCGGTGGTCACGCCGCCCAGGAAGGCGGGGTCGTAGGCGTTCAGGCGGAACAGCTCGCCGCCGGTCGAGGCGTCGAACACCCGCACCACCGGGGCCGCGCCGGCGCCCGCCCCGACGGCGTAGATGCGGCGGTCGGTGCCCGTGCCGGTCGGCCCCAGCACGGACGGGTTGAACGGCCCGGCCTCGGACGCCGGCAGTTGGCGCCCGGGGGTGGTCGGCGGGACGGTCACGCCGCGGCCGGTGATGCTGGAGCCGAGGAAGTTCGCCTTACTCGGGGTGTCCGGGTTTTGCGGGTTCGGCACCGGCGGGTCGACGATGATGCTCGGGTTCACCTTGCCGAAGTTGAGCGGGCCGGCGTCGCGGTTGAGCACCACCCCGACGAACTGCAGGTTGGTGCTGCTGCTCACCGTCAGGCGGGCGGCGTTCTCCTCGCGGAAGTCGTTGAACCCGACCGGCGTGTTCGTCTGCACCACCGAGTAGTTGCCCGTCGGCAGGCAGGGGAAGTTGTACCGCCCGAACGAGTCGGTGGTGACGGACAGCGGGTTGCCGCCGGTCAGGGCGGTGGTGATCGGCCGGCCGCTCGCGGTGGTGCCGGTGAGGGTGACGGTGGCCCCGCCCAGGCCCATCTCCACCGGGTCGAACCGCCCGTTCTCGTTCGCGTCGTACCACACGTACCCGTACAGGCTGACCTTCTCCAGCTCGCCGAAGTTGTTGTTGTTCGACACGCCGCCGGCCGGCACCGTGACGACCGACAGAACGTCGTTCACGCTGTTGTTCCCGCCGGTGCTGCCGGGGGTGTCCTTGCCGTCCAGGTAGTCGGCCGGCTGCGTCTGGGTGAGCGTGTACTGGCCGGGCGTCAGGCCGGTGAACTGGTAGAACCCGTTCCCGTCGGTGGTGGTGGTGAGGGTGGTGGTGCCGTTCGTCAGCCGCACCACGGTGCCGGGGATGGGGGCCTCGCCGGCGTCCTTCACCCCGTCGTCGTCGGCGTCCACGTACACGAACCCGTTCACGCTGCCCGGCACGACGACCGGCGGGGGCGGCACGACCGGGACGAGTTCGCCGAAGTTGTTGTTCACGCTGTTGTCGCCGGCCACCAGCGGGATGACGGCGATCTGGTCGTTCGTGCCGGCGTCCCCGCCCTTACTGCCGGGCGTGTCCTTGCCGTCGGTGAAGCCGGCCGGTTGCGTCTCGCGGACGACGTAGGTGCCGGCGGCCAGGTTGCCGAACGTGTACGCGCCGGTGCCGTCGGTGGTCGTCTGGCTCAGGCTGGTGGTCGCCCCGTTGGTCACGCGGAACAGGGTGACGGTGGCCCCGGCGATGTGCACCTCGCCCAACTCCCGCACGCCGTTGTCGTTCGCGTCCTGATACACGAACCCGCTCAGCTGTGCCGGGGCCGGCTCGACGGGCGGGATGAGTTCGCCGAAGTTGTTGTTGAACGACTCGCCGTTGACGGGCACGGTGACGGCCGACAGTTCGTCGTTGGCCGAGTTCACCCCGCCCGTCGTGCCGGGGGTGTCTTTGCCGTCGTTGAACGCGGCCGGTTGCGCCTCGCGGACGATGTAGCCCGCACCCGGCGTCAGGTTGGCGAAGCGGTAGAAGCCGTTCGCGTCCGTCGTCGTCTGGCTGACCGAGGTGGTGTTGCCGTTAACCACCCGGAACAGCGTCACCGTCGTGCCGGGGATGGGGGTCTCGCCGCCCTGCTTGATGCCGTCGTCGCGGGTGCCGCCGCCGGCCCCTTCGTCCACGTACACGAAGCCCGACAGCGCGCCGGTCTGCACCAGTTCGCCGAAGTTGTTGTTGATGGAGGCGCCGTTGACGGGCACGGTGATGGCACTCAGCTCGTCGTTCGCGCTGTTGGTGCCGCCGGTGCTGCCGGGCGTGTCTTTGCCGTCGTTGAAGGCGGCCGGCTGCGTCTCGCGGACGATGTACCCGCCGCCCGGCGTCAGGTTGGCGAACTGGTAGAAGCCGTTCGCGTCGGTGGTCGTCTGGCTGAGGCTCGTCGTCTGGCCGCCGACGACGCGGAAGAGCGTCACCGTCGTGCCGGGGATGGGGGCTTCGCCGTTCTCTTTGGCCCCGTTGTCGTTCGGGTCCACATACACGAACCCGCTCAGCGTGCCCTGCTGCACCAGTTCGCCGAAGTTGTTGTTGACGCTGTTGTCGCCGGCGACGATCGGGATGGCGGCGATCTGGTCGTTGGTGACGGTGCCGCCCTTGCTGCCGGCGGTGTCCTTGCCGTCGTTGAACGCGGCCGGCTGGGTGGCGTTCACGGCGTAGGTGCCCGGCCGCAGGTTGTCGAAGGCATAGCTGCCGTCGGCCGCGGTGGTGGCGGTGCGGGCGACGCTCCCCGTGTCGTCGGTGCCGGTGAGCACGACGGTGGTGCCGGGGATGCCCGGCTCGCCGGCTTGCTTGATGCCGTCGTCGCGGGTGCCGCCGCCGGCCCCTTCGTCGACGTACTCGAACCCGCTCAAGCGGGCCGGCTTCAGTTCGCCGAAGTTGTTGCGGACGCTGCTGTCTCCGGCCCCCAGGACGATCGTGCTGATCTTGTCGTTCGTCACCACCCCGCCGTTGCTGCCGGCCGTGTCCTTGCCGTCCAGGTAGGCGGCCGGTTGGGACTCGCGAACCTCGTAGGTGCCGGGGGTCAGGTTGCCGAAGGAGTAGAACCCGTTGCCGTCGGTGGTCGTCTGGCTCAGGCTGGTGGTGTTGCCGCCGACCACCCGGAAGAGCGTCACCGTGGTGCCGGGGATGGCCGCTTCGGCGGCGTCCTTGATGCCGTCGTTGCTGTCGTCCTCGTACACGAACCCGCTCAGGCTGGCCGGCGGGACGGACGGGTTGAGTTCGCCGAAGTTGTTGTTGAACGACTCGCCGTTGGCGGGCACGCTGACGGCGGACAACTCGTCGTTCGCGCTGTTCGTGCCGCCGGTCGTGCCGGGGGTGTCTTTGCCGTCCTGGAAGTTGACCGGCTGGGTCTCGCGGACGATGTAGCCGGCGCCCGGCGTCAGGTTGGCGAAGCGGTAGAAGCCGGTCGGGTCGGTCGTCGTCTGGCTGACCGAGGTGGTCTGCCCGCCGACGACCCGGAACAGCGTCACCGTCGTGCCCGGAATCGGCGTCTCGCCGCCCTGCTTGATGCCGTCGTCGCGGGTGCCGCCGCCGGCCCCTTCATCGACGTACACGAAGCCCGACAGCGCGCCCGTCTGCACCAGCTCGCCGAAGTTGTTGTTGAACGACTCGCCGTTGGCGGGCACGCTGACGGCGGACAACTC
>JANNVG010000244.1:0-12194 GCA_031414395.1 Fimbriiglobus sp. | reverse complement strand
CGGGGCAGCCGGTTCGTCGAGCGGATGCTCACCGTGGTGGCGTCCTGCCGGCAGCAAGGGCGGAGCGTCCTCGCCTTCCTCGTGCAGGCCGTCTCCGGGCAGACGCCGTCACTGCTACCCCAAGGGGCGTGAACGGTTACCGGCCGAGCAATCAGTATGCCGCTTGAAATGCCAGCGACGGCGGCACCCCGCTTGCTGGCATTTCCGTCGATTCCTCCGAGAACCCATCCCATGCCGTCCACCCTCGCCACCGTCGTCGGCCGCACCCTGCTCCCGCCGGACAGCACCGCCCGCCGGGTGTTCGACGCCGTCGCCCCGAAGACGAACTTGGACGCCACCGAGCGGTGGGTGTCGCTCGCCGGCGGCGGGCTGCTCGCCGCACTTGGCCTGACCAAGACCACCCCGCCGCTGCTCTCCTTGCTCGCCGGCGGGTACCTGCTCTACCGCGCCGCCAGCGGCAACTGCCCGGTGTACCAACTGATGGGGGTGAATCACGCCGCCCCCAAGGGGAGCCGGGCGGTTGTCCCCGCCGGGCACGGGAGCAAGGTGGAGTGCGTGACCACGGTGAACAAGCCGCCGGCCGAGTGCTACCGCTTCTGGCGTGACCTCGAGAACCTGCCGCGGTTCATGAAGCACCTGGAGGACGTGGACACCACCAGCGACGGCAAATCGCGATGGATCGCCACCGGGCCGCTCGGCCTGCGGGTGCAGTGGGAGGCGGAGCTGACGGCCGACGAGCCGAACAAGCAGGTGGCGTGGAAGTCGCTGCCGGGCGGCGACGTGGACACGGCCGGCAGCGTCCACTTCGTCCCCGCCCCCGGCGACCGCGGCACCGAGGTGCGGGTGAGCCTGAAGTACGACCCGCCGGGCGGGGCGGTTGGCACCCTACTGGCCAAGTTGTTCGGCGAAGACCCGAAGCACTCGGTGAAGGCCGACCTGAGCCGGTTCAAGAGCATCCTTGAGGCGGGCGAGGTGGCCACGAACGAAGGGCCGAGCAGCGGGCGGACGTAGCCAACCCTTGGAACCGGGAACGCAGTGACCGGGTGGGTCTGCCGTCACCCGGTCACTGCGTTCCCGGTTCCAGTCCACCACACCGAGACCAACCCATGAAAGCCGTCTGCTGGCAGGGCAAGCACCACGTCTCCGTCGAGACGGTGCCCGACCCGAAGATCCTCAACCCGCGGGACGCCATCATAAAGGTGACGAGTACCGCCATCTGCGGGTCGGACCTACACCTGTACGACGGGTACATGCCGGCCATGCTGCCGGGCGACATCCTCGGCCACGAGTTCATGGGCGAGGTGGTGGAGGTCGGCCGCGGGGTGTCCAACCTGCGGCGCGGGGACCGGGTGGTGGTGCCGTTCAACATCGCCTGCGGTGGGTGCTACTTCTGCAAGAAAGCCCTCTGGAGCGCGTGCGACAACTCGAACCCGAACACTGCCATCACCGAGGCCGCCTACGGCCGCGGGGCGAGCGGGCTGTTCGGGTACACGCACATGATGGGCGGGTACGCCGGCGGGCAGGCGGAGTACGTGCGGGTGCCGTTCGCTGATGTGGGGCCGATCAAAGTACCCGCCGGACTGCCGGACGAGAAGGTGCTGTTCCTGACGGACATCTTCCCCACCGGGTACATGGCGGCGGAGAACGCGAACATCGAGCAGGGGGACACGGTGGCGGTGTGGGGGTGCGGGCCGGTCGGCCTGTTCGCCATCAAGAGCGCGTTCCTGCTCGGCGCGGAGCGAGTGATCGCCATCGACCGCGTGAAGGGGCGGCTGGCGAAGGCCCATACTGAGTGCGGGGCGATTACGGTCCACCTGACCGAAGACGACGTCATGGAGCGGCTGAACGACCTGACCGGCGGGCGGGGGCCGGACTCGTGCATCGACGCGGTCGGGTTGGAGGCGCACGGGGCCGGGCTGGACGCCTTCTACGACGCGGCGAAGGCCGCTGTGTGGATGGCCACTGACCGCCCGACCGCCCTGCGACAGGCCATCCTCGCCTGCCGCAAGGCGGGCACCATCAGCATCCCCGGCGTATACGGCGGGTTCCTGGACAAGATGCCGTTCGGGGCAGCTTTCGGCAAAGGGCTGACGATGAAGATGGGGCAGACGCACACCCACAAGTACCTGAAGCCGCTGCTCGACCGGGTGCTGAACGGGGACATCGACCCGGCGTTCGTTATCACCCACCGGGCGAAGCTGTCCGACGCCGCCGCCCTCTACAAGCAGTTTAGCGGGAACAAAGACGAGTGCGTGAAGGTGGTGCTGAAGCCGTAACCCGGCGCGATTCCCCCCTACCCCGATGCGTTCACCTCACCAGGAGCCACGATGCCCGACACCCCCGCCACGCCCGCAACGACCGGCGGCGAGACGCATCAGACCGCACAAGGCAATGCCCCGGTGCTCACCACCCAGCAGGGGGTGCCGGTGTCGGACGATCAGAACTCGCTCCGGGCGGGTGCCCGCGGCCCGACCTTGTTGGAAGATTTCCACCTCCGCGAGAAGATTTTCCACTTCGACCACGAGCGCATCCCGGAGCGGGTGGTTCACGCCCGCGGGGTGGGGGCGCACGGCTACTTCGAGAGCACCGGCGAGCTGGCCGGCACCAGCCGCGCCGCCGTGTTCGCCAAAGGGGAGAAGACGCCGGCGTTCGTGCGGTTCAGCACGGTGACCGGGCGCGCGGGGTCGGCCGACATGGTCCGCGACGTGCGGGGGTTCGCAGTCAAGTTCTACACCAAGGAAGGGAACTGGGACCTGGTCGGGAACAACATCCCGGTGTTCTTCATCCAGGACCCGATCAAGTTCCCGGACATGGTTCACGCCTTCAAGGAGGAGCCGGACCGCGGGTTCCCGCAAGCCGCCACCGCCCACGACAACGCCTGGGACTTTATCAGCCTCACGCCGGAGTCGATGCACATGGTCATGTGGACCATGTCCGACCGCGGCCTGCCGCGGTCGCTGCGGTTCATGGAGGGGTTCGGCGTCCACACCTTCCGGCTGATCGACGCGGGCGGGAAGAGCACGTTCGTCAAGTTCCACTGGAAGCCGAAGGGCGGGGTGCAGTCGGTGGTGTGGAACGAGGCGGTGAAGATCAACGGGGCGGACCCCGACTTCCACCGCCGCGACCTGTGGGACGCCATCGGCGCGGGCGACTTCCCGGAGTGGGAACTGGGGGTGCAACTGTTCGACCAGGCGTTCGCGGACCAGTTCGAGTTCGACGTCCTGGACCCGACCAAGCTCATCCCCGAAGAGCAAGTGCCGGTGAAGTTGGTCGGCCGGCTGGTGCTCGACCGACGGGTGGACAACTTCTTCGCCGAGACCGAGCAGGTGGCGTTCTGCACGCAAAACGTGGTGCCGGGCATCGACTTCTCCGACGACCCGCTGTTGCAAGGGCGGAACTTCTCGTACCTGGACACGCAACTGAAGCGGCTGGGCGGGCCGAACTTCACCCACCTGCCCATCAACGCCCCGAAGTGCCCGGTCATGCACTTCCAGCAGGACGGGCACATGGCCGTGCGGAACCCGAAGGGGCGGGTCAACTACGAGCCGAACTCGTGGGGCGAGAAGGACGGCGGGCCGGGGCCGCGAGAGTCGACGGAGAAAGGGTTCCGCACGTTCCCTGCCCACGTGGACGGGGACAAGGTGCGGCAGCGGCCGGAGTCGTTCGCCGACCACTACAGCCAGGCCCGCCAGTTCTACATCAGCCAGACCGACTTGGAGCGGACGCACATCCAGAACGCGCTGGTGTTCGAGCTGAGCAAGGTGGAGCGGGTGGACATCCGCGAGCGGGTGGTGGCCCACCTGCTGAACATCGACAAGGACCTGGCCGGGACGGTGGGCAAGGGGCTACGGCTGAAGGCGATGCCCAAGCCGCTGCCGGCCGCCAAGCCGACCCGCCAGGACCTGAAGCCGAGCGACAAGCTGAGCGTGGTGAAGAACGGGCCGAAGACGTTCGCCGGGCGGACGGTCGGCGCGCTGGTGACGGACGGGGTGGACGCCGACGCGCTGGCCGCACTGCGGAAGGCGGTGAAGTCGGAGGGGGCCGTGCTCAAGCTGATCGCCCCGGAGGTCGGCGGGGTAAATGACTCGGCCGGCACCCTGCACCCGGCCGACCAGAAGCTCGAAGGCGGGCCGTCGGTGCTGTTCGACGCAGTGGCCGTGCTGCCGAGCAAGGACGGGGCGGCGCTGCTCGCCAAGCTGCCCGCCGCCCGCGACTTCGTGGCCGACGCCTTCGCCCACCGCAAGTTCGTGGCGTACTCGTCGGCGGCGAGCGCCCTGTTCGAGAAAGCGGGGGTGAGTTTAGACGAGGGCTTGCTGCCGCTGAACAAAGCCGCCGACGCCGAGGAGTTCGTGACGGCCTGCCGCAAGGTGCGGTTCTGGACCCGCGACGGGGCCGAAGGGTAGCCCGACGCGCGAGGGAGGGGCGAACCACTTGTCCGCTGAACCCCGGCCCCTCGCTCGTGCGTCGGGCGAACAGGATCGATCCCATGCACCTCGACCGCCGCTCCGTCCGCGGCGTAGGCCTGCCGTTCGCCACCAACGCCTTCGCCGCCACCCCCGCCCGGGCCGTTCGCCCGCCGGGCCTTCGGCTGATGCCGTTTGAGGAGGCGGTGCGAACCGCCTTCCGCGCCGCGTCCGCCGACCCGGTGCGGCGGGTGGCCGTCGGCTGGAGCGAACTCGTGCAGTCGGGATTGCAGGGGTGCGTGATCCGCCGGACATTCGCCGGCTTCCCGCGGATCAGGCCGTCTGGTACGCCCGGAACCAGTAGGCGAGTTTGGTTCGATACCTTGACGACGCGCGGTTCGCCATCGACAACGGGGCTGCCGAGCGGACCATCCGTCCGTTGGCAATCGGCCGGGCCAACTGGCTTCACGTGGGCGGCGATGGCGGGTTGAAGACCGCTTCGGTCCTACTCAGGGTCTGCGCCAGCGCGACGCAGCACCGCCTGAACCCGTGGTCGTATCTCCGCGACGTGCTCGACCGACTCCCCTCCATCCGGCCGAGGCCGACCTGTCCGACCTGCTCCCCGACGCCCCTGTACTGAGCCAGCTCGCTGCCTGAGACCCGACACCTTGACGAGCAAGCCGGCACGTCTCGACCCACCGTCGGCGGAGGTTCCCGGTTACCGAGCGTTGCCGACACGCCCCTCACCGGCCGGTTCCACAAGAATCGAGTCCCGACCTCCACTCGTACGGTCGCCCCGAGCCGAAAAACTGTCTACTTGGTAGGCCGTATTGACTGAAGCTCGGCAACCCTGGTGGCTCAGACGAGCATGATGTTGATGGCCGCCAGACAGACGAAGCCGAGGAAGTTCCTCGCCTCCTTGTCGTATCGGGTGGCCACCCGCCGGTACTGCTTGATCCGCCCGAAGAACCGCTCGACCACGTTCCGCTCTCGGTACAGCTGCGGGTTGTAGTTGATGACCGCCGTCCGGTTCTTCCGCGGCGGGATACACGGCTCGGCCCCCTGCCCGCGGATCGCCGAACCGGTTGGCATCCGCGTCGTACCCCTTGTCGGCCAGCACCGCATCCGTCTCGATCCCCGGCGATCAGGCCCGGCAGGTGCGGGCTGTCGGCCGCGTTCGCGCCGGTCAGGTGCAGCTTCATCGGGTGCCCCAGCGGATGCACCGAGGCGTGCAGTTTCGTGCCGAATCCGCCGCACCCACGTCCCAACGCCTCGGCCGCCTGGCCCCCGCCCCCGGGCGTTTTATTTCGCCCCGGCGGCGGACGGGTGGGCGCGGACGCAACTGCTATCCACGCTCAGACACTCGGTGTCGTTGTCCCGTAGTTCGCCCGCCACCCGCTCCCACACCCCGCGTTCGCACCACCGGTTGTACCGCTGCCATAGGCTGTTCGGCTTGCCGACGGCGGTCGGCAAGTCGGCCCACGCGATTCCCGTCTTGGTCAGGTAGCGGATGACGTTCACGAACCGTCGAGTGTCGTCGCCGACGCCGCCGTGCCCGCCCGGTTGCCCCGGCAGCAGGTGGCGGATGCGGTCCCAGTGGTCGTCAGGCAGGTCGTGGCGGCTGAACATCGCGGCCTCTGAGCGAGAAAATGCTTCCCCCGCTATCGCAACCCGCCTACATTCAGTCAATACGGCGTACCTTTTTCTAGGTTTCTTCACGCAATGCGGTTTCACATCTCGGCTCCAATTTCCGCTCCATACCATGCCGGCGGCCACGCCGCCGGCGTGATTGGGGCGACCATTTGGACTTTCCGCTCGGACCGCCGGGAGGAACTCGACGCCCTCCTCGAAGTGGCGGCCGACAAGAACTCGCCACGGGGGGGCGCACACGATGACTCCCGCATCACCTGCGGCCGGCGTCCTGGACCGGCTGAAAGGAGAAACCCGTCCCGAGCACGACGCCATTGAGGCGGCTCTGGACCTCGCGAGCGGGGCGCTGACCGTCGAGCGTTACCGCCGCACGCTGGAGCGGTTCTTCGGCTACTACCGACCGCTCGAAGAGGCAATCCACGCCATTGACGGATGGGCTGAGAGTGGTCTCGACCTGGGGGAGCGGCGGAAGGCCGGACTGTTGGAAGCGGACCTCCGGGCGCTCGGCGTTGGAACGCCCGACGACCTGCCTCGCTGCCGAAACTTGCCGCCGTGCGGCAGAACGGCCGCCGCGTTTGGTTGCCTGTACGTCCTCGAAGGGGCGACCCTCGGCGGCCAGTTCATCAGCCGGCACGTCCGGCAAACCCTCGGAGTTACGCCCGAGACGGGCGGCCGGTTCTTCCACGGGTACGGGGGGCGAACCGGGGCGATGTGGCAAGCGTTTCGGACGGCGCTTGCGGCGTTCGCTACAACACAGGAAACGCAGGACATCGTTGTTGGCACGGCCACCGCCACATTCCGCACCCTCCGCCAGTGGTGTCAGAGGGAGGACTCCGCATGACTAACTCCGCCACTCCAACACCATTCCCGTGGGACGGCCAGCCGTACAGCATCAAGCGGCACGGCCTCACCATTGCAAACTGCGACTCCGAACCCGTGCAGACGCCCGGGTGTATCCAGGCCCACGGGGCGCTGCTCGTGTTGCGGCCGGGCGACCTGAACGTCCTCCAGGCGAGCGAGAACAGCGAGAGCCTGCTCGGCCACCCGCCGGAGGCGCTCCTCGGCCGTTCGGTCGCGGCCGCCGTCGGCCCGGACGGCGAAGCCCGCCTCCGCGAGTTCCTGGCGAGCGAGCCGACCGACCGCAACCCGCTCTACGTCCTGACCCTGCCGGCCCGCGGGTCCGCCCCGCCGCTCGATGTCACCGCCCACACGGTGGACGGCGTGGCCGTCGTCGAGTTCGAGGCGACCGGCCGCACCGCCGCCGCCGAGCCGGACTACTACGCCATCGTCAAGAAGACCGTCGCCCGGCTCCAGACGGCCGACTCCCTGCGTCAGTTCTACGACATCGCCGCGGAGGAGGTCCGCGCCCTCACCGGCCTGGACCGGGTGATGGTCTACAAGTTCCACGCCGACGGGCACGGCGAGGTCGTGGCCGAGAGCAAGCGGGCCGACCTCGACCCCTGGCTCGGCATGCACTACCCGGCCGAGGACATCCCCAAGCCCGCCCGCGACGTCTTCACCAAGGTCTGGGTCCGCCCGACGCCGGACGTGGACGGCGGCCTGGCCGAGCTGGTCCCGCTGGTCAACCCGGAGACCGGCCGGCCGCTCACCATGACGTACTGCGCCCTGCGCGGGGCATCCGTCATGTACACCGAATACCTCAAGAACATGACGGTGACGGCCGGCCTCACCATGCCCATCCGCCGGGACCACGAGCTGTGGGGGCTGATCGCCTGCCACCACTACGCCGGGCCGAAACACGTCCCCTACCAGGTCCGCGCGGCGTGCGAGTTCCTGGCCCAGGTGGCCTCCCTCCAGTACAAGGCGGCCGAGGACCGCGAGCACCTGGTCTACCGACTCAAGCTCGACGGCGTGCATCAGCAGCTCGTCGCCCAGGCGGCCCAGGAGGGCGGGTTGGCGGCCATGTCCGACGGCAAGCCGTCCATGCTCGACGGCCTCGTCGCCGGCGGGGCCGCCCTTTACCACCTCGACCGCTGGTGGCGGGTCGGCACTACCCCGAGCGAGGCGGAACTCGAAGCGCTCGGCGAGTGGCTGGTCGCCCGCCCCGAGTTCGCCTCTCCGGGCCGCCCGCTGTACGTGACCGATTCTCTCGCCCGCGACTACCCGCCGGCGGCGGCATTCGCCGACGTGGCCAGCGGCGTCCTCGCCTTCCCGCTCTCGCGGGCCAACCGGAATCTGATGCTGTGGTTCCGTCCGGAAACCCTCCAGACGGTGAACTGGGGCGGCAACCCGCACGACAAGCCGAGCGCCCCCGGGCCGAACGGCTCGCGGCTTACCCCGCGGCGGAGCTTCGAGCTATTCGCCGAGTCGGTCCACGCACGGTCCCTGCCTTGGATGACGGTGGAGGTGGACGCGGCCGCCCGGCTGCGGATGCTGGTGATGGAACTGGTGGTCAGCCGGGCCGAGCGGCTGGCCGACCTGAACGCCGACCTGAGCCGGTCGAACGAGGAGCTTGACGCCTTCGCCTACGTGGCGTCGCACGACCTGAAGGAGCCGCTGCGGGGCATCCACAAATACGCCCACCAACTGCTCGATGCGGCCGCCGCGGTGGACGCGGAACACCGCCAGAAGCTCGAAGGGCTGATGCGGCTGACGGTGCGGATGGACAGCCTACTCGACTCGCTCCTGCACTTCTCCCGCGTCGGCCGGGCGGCCCTCCTGTTCGAGGCGACCGACCTGAACGAGGTGCTGGCCGAGGCGCTGGAGATGGTGGACGCCCGGCGGGACGACTCGCGGTGCGACATCGCCGTCCCCCGCCCGCTGCCCGCCGCCCGGTGCGACCGGGTGCGGGTGCGGGAGGTGTACGTCAACCTGCTGTCGAACGCCCTCAAGTACAACGACAAGCCGCGGTGCCGGGTCGAGGTCGGGTCCATCGCCCCCGGCCAGGACCACCCCCGGCCCGGGTGCCCGGACGGGGCCGCGGGGCACACCATCTACTATGTCGGGGACAACGGCGTCGGCATCCACCCGCGGCACTTCGAGCAGGTGTTCAACATGTTCAAGCGGCTGCACGGCCGGGACGAGTACGGGGGCGGCACCGGGGCCGGGCTGACCATCGTCAAGAAACTGGTCGAGCGGCACCGCGGGCAGGTCTGGCTCGACTCGGCACCGGGGACCGGCACCACGTTCTATTTCACCCTGCCGTGCCAGGAAGGAGCCTAGCATGACCGCCGCAGCGAAACTGCCCCCCATCATCATCGTCGAGGACTCGGACGAGGACTTCGACACCGTCGTCCAGGCCGTCCGCAAGGCCGGCATCCCGGCCGAGGTCCGGCGGGCCACGACCGGGGGCGGGTGTTTGGACCTTCTCCGCGGCGTCGCCGCGATCCGCCCGGCGGTGGTGCTGATGGACCTGAACACGCCCGGCACCGACGGCCGGGAGGCGCTCGCGGCCATCAAGGGCGACGACGCCCTCAAGGCGTTCCCGGTGGTGGTGTTCAGCACGTCGGCCGACCCCCGCGACGTGGCGTTCTGCTACGCCGCCGGGGCGAACGCCTACCACGTGAAGCCGATCCGCTACCCGGACCACCTCCAACTCGTCATCGATCTCCTCACCTACTGGCTCGGGCGGGTCGCCCTGCCCGACCCCGCAGGGACCAACTCATGACCACCGTCTCGACCCCGTCGGCCGCCAAGGTGTGGCGGGTGCTCGTCATCGACGACAGCCCGGACGACCGGGCCGAGGTCCGCCGGCTCCTGCTCAACGGGTCCGAGCGGCGGTACCAGTTCGCCGAGGCCGAGACCGCAGCGGCCGGGGTGCGGGCCGCCCTCGACGCCGCCGCCGGGCCGCCGGACTGCGTGGTCCTCGACTACACCCTGCCGGACGGGGACGCGCTGGAGGTGCTCGCGGCGCTCGTCGGGCCGGACGGCCTGACGGCCTGCCCGGTGGTGGTGCTAACCGGCACCGCCGGGCACGAGCAGACGCGGGCGGTGATTCGGGCCGGCGCGCAAGACTACATCGGCAAGGGGTGGACGACCCCCGAGAGCCTGACCCGGGCGGTCGAGAACGCCACCGAGCGGTGGGCGATGGCCCACGAGCTGAGCGACCGCGAGGCGGCCCTCCGGGCGAGCGAGGAACGGCTACGGCTGGCCGTCGAGGCGTCGGCCACCGGACTATGGACTTGGCACCTCGACACCGACGCGGTCACCTGGTCGGCCGAGTGCTACCCCATCCACGGCGTCGCCGACGGGGCGTTCGACGGCACCGGGGCCGCTTTCTTCCGACTCGTCCACCCCGACGACCGCGGTCGGGTGGAGGCGACCGTCCGGGCGGCCGTCGCGGACCGGGCGTTGTACGAGTGCGAGTTCCGCGTCGTCCGCCCGGACGGGACGGCGGCGTGGGTGGCGAACCGCGGCCGGTACAGTTACGACCCCGCCGGCCGGCCGCTCCAGGTGCTCGGCACCATCACCGACATTTCCGACCGCAAGCGGTCCGACGAACAGCTCCGCCGCAACGCGGACTCGTTCCACCAGCTCGTCCAGAACAACCCGTTCGGCGTGTACGTGGTGGACGCCGACTTCCGTCTGCGGCAGACCAGCGTGGGGGCGCAAAAGGCGTTCGCCAGCGTCCACCCGCTGTCCGGCCGGGACTTCGCCGAGGTCGTTCGGCTCGTCTGGCCGGAGCCGTTCGCCGCCGAGGTCATCGGGCGGTTCCGGCACACGCTGGCGACCGGCGAACCGTACATCGCGACCAGCACAGACGAGCGGCGGCGGGATATCGAGGAGACGGAGGCGTACGACTGGCGGATCGAGCGGGTGACACTGCCCGACGGGCGGGACGGGGTTGTGTGCTACTTCTACGACCTGAGCGAGCGGCAGCGGTGGGTGGCCGCCCTGGCCGCACGCGAGCGGGAACTCCAGTCGCTGGCCGACAACACCCCGGACATCCTCACCCGGTTCGACCGGGACTTGCGGCACGTGTTCATCAACGCCGCCATGGAGACGGCGACTGGCAGGCCGCGGGCGGAGTTGCTCGGCAAGACGAACCGCGAACTCGACATGCCGCCCGACCTGTGTGACCTGTGGGAGACGGCCACCCGGTCCGTGTTCGACCACGGCCGGCACAAGTCCATCGAATTCACCTTCCCCAGCCCCGACGGCCCCCGCCACTACGCCGCCCGGCTGGTCCCCGAGTTCGCCGCGGACGGCACGGTCGAGTTCGTCCTGGGCGTCACCCACGACATCACCGAGCGCACGCGAGTCGAAGAGACGCTACGCGAGAGTGAGGCCCGCCTGGGCGGCATCCTGCGGCGATCGCCGGCCGGCATCGTCCAGACCGACGCCGCGGGCCGCATGACGCTGGTCAACCCGCGCTGGTGCGAAATGTTGGGCTACCCCGAGGCGGAACTGCTCGGCCGGGGCATCCTCGAAATTACCCACCCCTCGTTCGAGGACGAGACCGCTGCGGCGTTCGGCCGCCTGGCCGCGGGCGGGCCGGACTTCCAGATCGAGAAGGCCTACTGCCGCAAGGACGTCTCGGTGCTTCGCGCGCAGAGCAACGTCGCCGCCGTCCGGTCGCCGGACGGCGTGTTCCTCGGGCTGATTGCGGTGGTCCTGGACATCTCGGAACGCCTTCGCACCGAAGAGGAGTTGCGCCGGCTCGCTGCCGAGTTGTCCGAAGCCGACCGCCGCAAGGACGAGTTCTTGGCGACCCTCGCCCACGAGCTGCGGAACCCGCTCGCCCCGATCCGAAACGGCCTGGCCGTCCTCCAGAAAACCCGCTCGCCCGAGCAGACGGAGAAGGTCGTCGGGATGATGGACCGGCAACTCGGGCACCTGGTCAACCTGGTGGACGACCTGCTCGACTTGTCGCGGGTGCGGACCGGGAAGATCACCCTCCGGGTCGAGCGGGTGACGGTCCGGGAGGCGGTGGACGCGGCGGTCGAGGCTTGCCGGCCGACCATTGACGAGAAGTCCCACACGCTCGACGTGGACCTCGCGGCCGAATCGCTGGCGGTGATCGGTGACAAAACCCGGCTGGTGCAGGTGGTCGCCAACCTGCTCACCAACGCGGCCAAGTACAGCGAGCCGGGCGGCCGCATCCGGGTGGTCGTCGGGCGGGACGGCGGCGAGGCCGTCGTCCGCGTGTCGGACACCGGGCTGGGCATCGCCCCCGAGACC
>JANNVG010000243.1:0-2643 GCA_031414395.1 Fimbriiglobus sp. | reverse complement strand
CCCTCTCCGTTCGGAGAGGGGGCCCGGGGGGGTGAGGTCTTCGTGCTGACGTACCCGATCATCGCCATCCCGGATTTGCACGGGCAGTTGCGCTGGCTCGACGCCCTCGTCGCCAAGTTGCGCACGCACGACGTGTGGCCGACCGCCACGCTGGTGTTCCTCGGCGACCTGGTGGACCGCGGGCCGGACGTGAAGGGGACCGTTCAGCGGGTGATCGACCTGCTGGCCGAGAAGCCCGGAAGCGTGTGCGTCATGGGCAACCACGACCTCGCGCTGGTGAAGGCCGCCGGCCTCGGCGACCCGCCCGAACAATTCTGGGTCGACAAGTACCGCGCGAACTACGACAGCGACCGCACGTTCCTCAGCTACCTCGGGCGCGCCGCGGAACGCGGCAACCCTGAGAAATGGGTGAGCGATCTCGCCGCACTCCGCGAAACGGTGCCCGAGTCTCATCGCACGTTCCTGGCGGGCCTGCCGTGGGTGGCGGAGGCGGCCGGCCATGTGTTCTTACACAACGGGTTGTCGCGCGAGTTGAACGAGCCGGCGGAGGTGCAGATGCACGCGCTGCGGGCGCGGCGGTGGGCGGACGTGGTGTCGCCGAAGGTCGGCACGAAGACGGCCAGCCTGTGGCAACTTCATTACCCGGTGTGGCTGGGGGCGGATCGGAAGGTGAACGCCGACCCCCTGCCAATTCCCGGACGGGTGCAGGTGGTCGGCCATGTGCAACTGAACAAGCCGGACGTGAACGCGGTTCGCATTCGGTTGGACACGACCGGCGGGGTCTACCCACCGCTGACGGCCGCGGTGTTGCACAGCGCGACCGAACCGCCGGAGTTCGTCACGGGGTGAGTCTTGTGCTCTGCTCGCACCGCGAGCGGTCCGAAGATACCCGCTCGCGGAGCGAGCAGAGCACTTCAGCGGGTCGCAGCGGCGGGCCTAGCGCGGCTTCTTGGGGAAGCGACGACGCAAGGCGCTGATGCGGTTGGCCGGCAGGTCATGCACGGCCGGGCCAGCGGCGACCACGGTCGGCTGGTCGGCGACCGGCGGCAGCACGTCGGCGAGGCGGTTGACCACCGCCACCGATTCCGCGACGACCGGGGCCGGCGCCGCTTCCTGTTGCTTCTTCTCGTGGATTTCGGCGCGGTCCACCCGCACCGACTTCGGCGCGGTGATGCCGATCTTCACCCGCCCCGGCGCCACTTCGACGACGGTGATGCGGATGTTGTCCCCGATGATGATTTCTTCGTTCGGCTTGCGGGTGAGGACGAGCACGGTATGACCCTCCTTGGGTGTGCGGGATGTGCTGGCGACTCCGTCGTTTTTATGCAGTGCAACCGGCGTACCGCCGGGTTTATTCTCAAGTTCCGTGTTTCAGGTGGCGGGCGATTTTGGGATTGACCTCGTTCGACCCGACCAACATCACGCAGTATACCACCGCATCTGAAGGGAAAATACCGCGCGTCTTCAGAATTCTTTCAGAATTTGTCAAACTGTGCCGATTCTACTTGCCGAGACGGATGCTTCTCTCCGGTGAGAGGCGGTGTTCTCGTACCAAGTTGCGTTGATGGTCTGCTGTAGCCGGGGTCTGTGACCCCGGTCCGACCGGCCTTACAGAGGCCGGCGACAGACGGACCTCGCTGCGAACTGGGTTCTCCGTACCGTTCGCCAGGTGGCATGATGCGTCAGCTCCTTCCGAGTGCCGGCCTGCTGCTCGTACTCGCCACCACAGCCGCGGCGCAACCCTCCACCAATCCGCTGTTTGCCGCACCCGCCGGGGATCCGTTCGGGTCGTCGTTTTACACCGCCCCGAACACCCGCATCCTGCCTAACGGCTCCGAAGTGCCGCCGCCGGCACCCGAAGCGTTGCTCGGCCCCGGTGACGCCCTGTGCCGCGAACGGGTCTGGCTGTCCGCCGACTTCCTGTACGCCGCCGGCTCCCGCACGCTCCTGCCGCCGCTCGTCAGCAGTTCGCCCGCCGGCACCGATCCGGCCGTCGCCGGCGCACTGAATCGCAATACGACCACGGTGGCCTTTGGCGGAAACCAACTGTCCGAGTTGCGGCCGAGCCTGCGGGCGGACGGCGGGGTGTGGATCACCGAGCGGTTCGGGTTCGACGGCAGCTTCTTGACCGTGTTCGAGAACACATCCCGGTTCGTCGGCACGGCCAGCCCCGGCGGAACCATTCTGGCCCGCCCGGTGGTGTCGGGTGCGGCGGGTGAAACGGCCGTGCTGATCGGACAGAACGGGCCGGGCACGGTGTGGGCGACGGCCGACACGTTCACCATCGGCGGGGATGTGAACCTGCGGTACAACGTCCGCAAGAGTCAGTTCTCGACGTGGGACGTGTTCGCCGGGTATCGCTACTTCCAACTGCGAGACGGCGTGCAGATCACGACCGAGCAGGCGGGCGTCACGGGGTCCGACCTGTTCCGCACCCGCAACGAGTTCCACGGCCCGCAGGTGGGCGTGGCGACGAGTCACCGGCTGTTCGACCGCGTGACACTGGCCGCCCGGTTCGGCGTGGCGATGGGCGTGACCATGACCGACACCCGCCTGAGCGGAACCCCGACCGGTCTGTTGGTGAACGCCAACAACGCCGGACACTACACCCGCAACGCCTTCGCCGTGTTGCCGTCGGCCGAC
>JANNVG010000242.1:0-10414 GCA_031414395.1 Fimbriiglobus sp. | reverse complement strand
CCGCCCCCGCGGGCGCGGGTGCGCTCTGCCTGCGTCCCGGGCCGCGGCGGGGGGGGGGGGCGGGGGGCGGGGGCGGGCGCCGCGCCCGGCCGCCCCCCCCCCCCCCCCCCCCCCCCCCCCCCCCCCCCCCCCCCCCGGCAGGTCACACCCCCGCGTCCTTCCGCAGGGCCTCGGCCTTGTCCGTCTTCTCCCAACTGAACTCGGCGTTGGTGCGGCCGAAGTGCCCGTGGCGGGCGGTCTGGCGGTAGATCGGCCGGCGGAGGTCGAGGCCGGTGATGATGCCCTTCGGGGTCAGGTCGAAGTGCTTGCGAATGAGGGCCACCAGCTTGTCTTCGGTCACGCCCGGCGCGCACGTGCCTTCGGTGCCCACCCAGATGTTCAGCGGGTCGGGGTAGCCGATGGCGTAGCTCACCTGCACCTCGCACCGCTTGGCCAGCTTGGCCGCCACGATGTTCTTGGCGATGTACCGGCAGGCATACGCGGCGCTGCGGTCCACCTTGGTCGGGTCTTTCCCGCTGAACGCCCCGCCGCCGTGACGCCCGCGACCGCCGTAGGTGTCCACGATGATCTTGCGGCCGGTCAGCCCGCAGTCGCCGTGCGGCCCGCCTTCCAGGAAGCAGCCGGTCGGGTTGATGTGGCAGGCGATGTCGTTGTCGCCCAGCACCGGGGCCACCCCCGGCACCACCATCACCATCTTGCCCTTCAGCAGGTCGGCCCGCTCCTTCCTCAGCACCGGCAGCAGGATCTGATCGATCACCAGTTGTCGGGCTTCGTCGGTGAAGTAGTCCTTCTTCCCGCCGGTGCCCTTCACCATCACCGTCTCGTCGTGCTGCGTGCTGAGCACCACCGTGTGAATGCGGTGCGGGGTGCCGTCGGCCGTGTACTCCACCGTCACTTGCGATTTGGCGTCCGGCCGCAGCCACTTGAGGGTGCCGTTCTTCCGCAGCTCGGCGTGCTGCTCGACCAGCCGGTGACTCAGGTGAATGGGCAGCGGCATCAGGCTGGTCGTCTCGTCGCAGGCGAACCCGAACATCATCCCCTGGTCGCCCGCCCCGCCGGTGTCCACCCCCTGGCTGATGTGCGGGCTTTGGGCGTGGATGACGTTGTGGACTTGCACCGTGCTGGCGGCGAACCCGATGGCCGGGTCGGTGTACCCGATGTCGGTGATCACGTCCCGCACGAGGCGGTCCACGGCCTCGCGGGTGAGCGGGGCCTTGGTGGTGATCTCGCCGGCCACCGTACACAGGTCGGTGGTGACGAGCGTCTCGCACGCCACCCGACTGGTCGGGTCGTGGGCCAGACAGAAGTCGAGGACGGCGTCGGAGATCTGATCCGCCACCTTGTCCGGGTGGCCCATCGACACGGATTCACTGGTGAACAGGTAGCGGCCGGAACTCACGGCTTGTCCTCACGGGGCGCGACAGGGCGGGGCAACCAGTTCAGTTGTATCGACCGCGGGGGTGGCGTGTGGCGGAAATGGCCACCCCGCACGACTTCACCCGGCGGACGGCCACACCCAAACGCGCCGCGACGGCGTGGGACGAGGTGACGAATCACCCCATCCCACGCCGTCGCGGTGCGTTCTTCGCTATCACTCACGCCCGGCTTTCGGCCACCGCCAGGTACAGCTCGGCCAAGTGCTGCCAGCCGCTCGTCTCGGGCAGGGTCGCCACCGCCTTCCGCAGGTGCGGGAGGGCTTCCGCCGCCCGGTCCGTGAACAGCAGGCACATGCCGCGGTTGAACCATGCCACCGGGCTGTCCGGCATGGCCAGCCAAAGCTTCACCGCCGGCGACACGTCGCCGACCGTCCACAGGGCCGCCGCCCGCTCGTTCGCCGACACCGCGTCGCTGCCCGTCGGCACGGCCGGGTCGTCGCCCAGGCTGCGGGCGATCCCCGCCGCCAGCTTCGCCGCCCCGTCGCCCTGCTTCTTCACCCAACTCCGCATGGCGTTGAACCCGCCCGCCTCGCTCGGCGGGGTGGGCGTGTGAACCGCGTCCCCTTCCAGCAGAGCGGCCAGGTCGCGCACCTGTTGCGGGAACCGCCCGGCGGCCATCGGCACGGCCACCGTCGCCGGCAGCAGTTGCACGTAGCTCGCCCACTCCGGCGGCAGGCTCGACGGCACGTCCTTCACGCCGAGCAATTTCAGCGCCGCCACCGCGTCGGTGTACGCCGTCCGCGGGTCGGTGCGGAAGCCGTTGAGCACCTCATACGGCTCCACTTCCAACTCGGCCGACTCCACCGGCTCGGCGGCCCGCGCTCTCAACAGGCGGTCGGTCAGGTCGGCGATCAACGGCGGGCTGAAGGGGGTCATGGGCCGCACTCCGCGGGACTTACAGGAATCTTCACCCGGCGAACGGCTTCCGGCCACCGAAATGCGCCGGAAGGCCTGTTTCAGACCCGCCGAATGGTTCTTTCCACCTCCCCCCACCCATCCGTGGAACCATTCCCGAATCGTAGAAGAATCCATGCCCGCCAAGCACTTACGGCGAATTCGGTGCGTTGAGTGTGGGCGGACGAACCAGCCGTCATGAACCTGAAACGCGAAGTGAACACCTGTAATCTGCCCAAATGTTCAAAGCCACATTTTTCTGACGTGTCCTCTTTCAAGTCAAATCGCCGGCTGATATGGTCTAACTCCCCAGGACGGCAGAATCGGTAGGGACGCTCTCGCCGAGGGCGTCTGTGATGACACCGTATCAGTTCATTCAGAAGTGGAAGCGGAACACGGTCAAGGAGAGCGGCAGCAGTCAGGAACACTTCATCGACCTGTGCGAATTACTCGGTCATCCGACGCCGAACGACGCCGATCCGGACGGCGAGTGGTTCACCTTCCAGAAGTTGGTGAACAAGGACACCGGACGAAAGGGGTTCGCCGACGTGTGGCGGCGGAACTGCTTCGGGTGGGAGTACAAGGGGAAGCGGAAGAACCTGGCCGACGCCTACCGCCAGCTCTGCCAGTACCGCGAGAGCCTGGGCAACCCGCCCCTGCTCGTCGTGTGCGACCTGAACGACGGATGGATTCCACAGTGCGACTGGTTTGGAATCCGCGACTTAGGGGCAGGGGTTAAGCGTGAATCGCTTCGGCGGAAAAGGCGTTTCGTCGAGTGGCCAGGCCTGGGGTTGAGATTAGGGTGCCTGCGACGACGCTAGCAAAAGCCCTGAAAAACAAGGGGTTCAAACTCTGGCAGTCGATCCCGACGTGGTGCATTTTATCGTGTTCTCTGCCAAAGCGCCACATTATCTCTGCCAAACTCTGCCATTTAGCAGCTCTCGAAACCGTTTCTCTGCCATCTATCCCTTCTCCACTTCGTCAGCGCCAGCCCGCGCCGCCTCAGCCACTTTGATGTCTTGGGTCAGTGCATCGAACTCGTCTTGCTGCTCTTGCACCTCCGCCCGGAAGTCGTCCAGCATCTCTTCCTCAGCGTTCGACGCTTCGGCTTCTTGAAGGTCCTTTTTCGCCTTCTCCAGCTTCTTCTGTACTTTTCCTTGCTCCTCCCTGAAGCACTCGATCTTCAGGTCGATGTCCTCGCAGGATGGCCACGCGTAATCGTCTTGAGCCACTCGGGTGAGCATCACGCCGAAGCGGAACTGGAGGTAGGCCACGGCCTTTTCTCCGAGGCTGGCTTTCCGCTTCCCCTTCTTCTCAAGCTCTTCGAGAAGGAGTCTCGGGACGGTGAACGCGTCCCCAAAATTCGCTGTACTCCGAGTCAGCCCGAGGGTCGGGTTGCCGGGCAGGTAGACGAGCTTGGTTTCGTTGAGTGACGTGGCCGCGTTGTTGATCTTCTTCCACTTCCCGCTCGCCTTCCTGTCATCCGGGGCGAAGCCCGAGACTGGGGCCATCATCAGGCTTGGCGCACGTTCCGCGTCGCAGGATTGGGAGATGACGATGGCTGTGGTCAGCACGACTTGCTCGATGAGGTACATGCCGTCGTAAAGCTGGTCGGCCTCGACCGGCTCCTCCGTCATCGTCCCGTCGTCCTGAAGAATGCCCTGTGAGATGGGAGAAGTGCTGACACCGATGATAGGCACACCGATGAACAAATCGCCCTGACTGATCGGGGAGCCCGCTTTCGGGTGGCGGTAGAAACCGGGCACAGTCACACCGTTGGCAGAGGCGTAAAATGCAAAAAGCGGCAGGGGCCATGCCCCTACCGCCTAGATCATACTGCCCCACGGGCCTTTTAACTAGCGCCCTACGCCTCGGAAGCGTCATCCAGTTTTTGGAGCTGCTTCTCAAGGTAGTTCGCGGACTGCTTGGCTCGCCGCAGGAACGACTTCCGGAGCCTTGCGGCGGTCTGGTTGCCAGCAGCCCCCCCCGTCAACGCCGCGTCAGGCCGAACGGTTCGACCGTTTCCGCTGGGCGGGGCAAGGGTCGGCAGGACCACTTGCGGCTTCTTAACGGCTAACACAGCTTGATCCTCCTTTTCTTGTAGGGGTGACACGAAACAAATGACGGGGCGAGTATCAGCAACGACAGGCTTGTTGTCGGCTTCCAAGGCTCACCCTCCATCTACAGGGAGGGGTAGGTGGGTACCCCCCTGCCGCAGGATTCTACCTAGTAAGTACCTCCATATCGACCCCATGTTCAGGCCGCAACAGGGCTTGCGGCTCAGGGACCGACAGGATGTTACAGATATTCCAAGATGCTCCATGATTTGGTAAGATCTCACGGAGTGCTCAGATGTCGCAGGACTTTGCAGGATGCTTCCGGACGCGTGAGCGGTCTAGACCACTTCCCGACGTCGAAAAAAATCCGGAAAAATCTCCGGGTGCGCCTCGTACTCAAGCCACGTAGCGGGGGATAATGTGCAACCGATCAGAATGTCCCCAGATCACGATCCGATCTCTACTCCCAACGAGTTCGTGATCCTCATCCTGACCGCCAGCGAGACCCAGATGGCGGGCAAACTTGCAGCCAACGCCCTTGAGAGCGAAGAGGCGGTTGCCGATTTCCGGCTTTCGACGATTGCCCTCAACTACCACCGCGTCGAGTGGCGGCTGAAGGAAGAACTTCCCCAGTATCCTGCCGTGCTCCTAGAGAAGATCAAGGCAGGGATCTGCCAGCGAAAGGGGTACGAGCCGGAAGAGTTCGACGCAGCGCTCATCGCGACGAGGGATCGCCCACGCCTTCCCTACGGCTGGACGGCGATGGACCTCGCGCAGCGGAGGCTTGCCTCAAAGCCCTTGAAGCTCCTGAACCCGGAACTGGAGGCTTCTCGGTACGCCAAGGGAATCATCGGGCTAGCGGTGTATTTGCAGCAGATTCAGAAGGACGAGCCGATCCTGCTCCCGGTCGAGCAGGTGCGGGAGGTGCTCGCGGCGAAGAAGGTCGTGGTGGCAGGGACGATTACCAAGCTCATCGAGCTGGGCCTGCTTGAGATGACAAAGGCCGACTATCACACGGGGAGCGCTCGGGAGTTCAAGTTCCGCGGGGTCGAGGGGAAGGACTACGAATTCGCCTCCACGACAGGCTCGCGCGAACAAGTGCAGAAGTGATCTCGCTGTACCTGCGATGGGAAAGCTAGCTGAGGTATCGCGAAAAGAGGGGGAGAGGCTCTTGCCTCGATTGGTAGAATCCCGCCTGAATCGGCTTCGGGATTCTACCAATCGAGGCAAGAGCCTCTCATGCGAATCCGCGCACACGTCGCTCTAAGTCCATCGCTGGCAACGGTTTAGATCACTTGATGCCGCCGCGCGTGGCCTGCCGGACAGCCAGTTTTTCGGTAATTTCAGGCCGTTTTCGAGCCTGAATGCTCTCCACCGTCGCCGTCGCTTCGCCTCGGAGTGTGGGGGTTCAAGGCCCGCGACCGGCATGGATGCCGGTACAATCCGGCCCGGCCCCCACGCGGAGAGGCAATGCAGAGGCGGCGAGTGCTTCCCCGACAACCAGAGCGAGCCGAGGAGGGAGTTCCGCCCTACCTACACCTTGCGATTACGCCCTCGCAACCGAGGTGATTGCCGTCATTGCCTTGAGGGCGGCCAACGCTCACGCCACGCTCGATGCCGCCGTCCTTGCCGCCTACGGCTGGCCGGCCGACATCGCCGACGACGACCTGCTGGCGAAGTTGCTGGCGTTGAACCTGTCCCGCGGTGGGACCAACGCCGTAGTCAAGGAAGAGTGAACATCGCCCCGCCCACACTTCCAGTGCAAAGGGTGGCTAACTCACGCATTTCACCACTTGGGCCACCACCCGTTCGCGGTGCAATCGGCTGAGCAGTTCCTCCGCCTTGCCGCGGCTCACGTGCTCCACCAGCGTGAACGGCTTCGCCTTCAACAACTCCGTCGCGTCCTCCGGGCTGCACCCGCGCACCGTGCGAACGAGCGTCACCAGTTCGCCCGCCGCCGTCAGCGGGAAGTCGTCCACGATCACGCCCCACTCGGCCGCCGGCTGCTCGCTCCGCAACATCCGCTCCAGGTCGGCCAGTTCCATGATGACCGTCAGCTTGCCGCCGACCGCCAGCCGCGTGCCCTTCGGGATGCCCGTCGCGGCGAACGGCTCGACCCCACTCAACCCCACCGGCAGTAGGCGGTAGTCGACCATCAACTCGTGAACGGTGCGGTCGGTCAGGTGGTCGCCGGCGTCGGCGATCAGTTCCACCACGGCAAGGGTGCGGCTGCCGACGTACAGCATCGCCTGCACGCGGTCGCCGAGGAGTGCGGTGGCGAAGGCGGGGGCGGCGAGCGCCGGCGGGGAGAGGGCGTAGCGGATGTCGGCGGACTCGCGGGCGGCCTGGGCGAAGTCGGCATCGGTCACCCGCACCACCACCCGCTGATTCGGGTTCTGCTCCTTCACCAGCAGGGCGATTTCCAGGTTCGCCAACTCCGATGCGGTGGCGGCGATGACCGCCTTCGCCGTGGCCACCCGCGCCTGCGCGAGCGTCTCCGGCACGGTCGCGTCGCCGGCCACCACCGCCGCCCCCATCCGCCGCACGGTGGGCACGAACGCGGAATCGCCGGCCCGCTCGATGGCCACCACCTTCACCCCCAGGCGGATGAGTTCCTGCACGCAGCGGTAGCCGACGTTGCCCAGCCCGCACACCACCACGTGCCCGCCCTCGGGGATGCGGCTCTCCTCGAACGCCCCCCGCAGGCGGGCCTTCAGCAGGTAGTTCGTGAAGATGGCGGTGAACGCCGCGATGAGCGCCGCGCCCACCAGTTTCAGCCCGGCGATGAACACCTTCATTTCGGCGGCGCGGTTGTCGCCGGGCAGGTTGTCGCCCGTCGCGGCCACGCTGACCGTCTGGAAGATGCTGTCGGCCCACGAGTCGCCGGCGACGCGGAAGACCAACATGCTGCCGAACAGGACGACGAACAGGACGGCCGACGCGATCTTCACCGGCGCGTCGATGGCCCCGAACACCCGTTTGATGACCCGCCACGCCATGCGCAGCAGGCCGCCGCGGAACACGCCGTCGGGCTTCTCCGACAGCAGCGGGGACAGCGCCGCGGGGGCGCCGCACACCAGCAGCCGGTCGCCCGCTGACAGCCGGGTGTCAGTGGTCAACTCGTGCAGGGCGGCGGTCGGGCCGTCGGGCGGGGTGAGGGCGAGGACGAGCAGCTTGAAGCGGGCGGCGACGGCGGTGAGCGATTCGCCCACGAGCGCGGAGCCGGCCGTCACTTCGAACCGGGCGATCTGCTGCGGGTGCGCATCGATGGCGAACGCGGCCAGGGATTCGCCGCTGACGGCGGTGAGGGCGAGGAGCGGGGCGGTGAGCGCGGACACGGACAGGGCGACGGTGTTCTTCATCGCCCCGCCCAGGCGACTGATCAAGTTCTGGTTGAACATCCGCACCACCACGCGGGCGGTCGGGTTCAGCTTGCGGGCGAGCAGGGCGGTGCCCACGTTCACCAGGTCGTCGCCGGTGACGACGAGGACGCCGTCGGCCGTCGGCACGCCGGCTTTTTCGAGCAGGTCGGGCCGCCGGCAGTCGCCGACGACGAGCGTGCAGCCGGCCAGCCGCGGGTCGTCCGGGCGGGCGTGCAGGTCCACCACTGTGATCGTCATGCCCATGGACCGCAGGGATTCGAGCACCCGCCAGCCCACCCGCCCGAGTCCGCACAAGACGACGCCGCGGTTCATGCGAAGACTCCGGAGGCTGGCGAGCCGTGCTCCGTGAGGAGCCGGGTGGTTGAAGAACCCGGCGGCTTACGCCGCTCGGCTCGCCGTACATAATGAACGGAGCGGACCCGTCGTCCGCCACACCGTTCTCTGCTCGGCCATTCGCGGAACCCCGCCATGAATTTGGACGACCCCGTGTGCCTGTGCTTCCGCGTGACCAAACGCAAGCTGGTGAACTTCGTGCGGCGGGAGCTGCCGAAGGTGCCGAGTCAGTTGTCGGCGTGCGGCGGGGCGGGCACCGGGTGCGGGTGGTGCGTGCCGTTCCTGGTGAAATTGTTCCAGCAGCACGCGGACGAACTGCCGACGGCGGGCGAGTACGCGGCGGCCCGCGCCGACTACATTCGGGCGGGCAAAGGCACCCCGCCGGAACCGCCTTCCGCACCGCCCGAAGGTTGAGGCGAGGCCGCCACGAATCGGGCCGTTTGTTTACGCCACTGACAGGAATCGCTACGCCCGGCAAATCCGCTCCCCTTCTCCCGCCCGCACGTTTGACACGCCACCGGCACGACCTATGGTTCCGCCGTGGGTGACAGCCCAACGCTCCGCCCCCGCCAACACGACAGGTCCCGCCGCCCTCACGGCGGGTCACCGACGGCTCCCCGTCCTCCAGAGCCACGTCGTGCGTGCACGGGTGTCGAGCCGCGAGGCGCACCGAACAACTGGAGACGTGGCCATGTTCAGGACGGTCGTCCGACAGGGCGTCGACTTCCTCAAGCGGGAAGACGGCCCGACGGCGGTAGAGTACGCGGTCATGTTGGCCCTCATCATCGTGGTGTGCATTGCCGCCGTCACGACACTCGGGGCGAACGTGAACGATGTGTACACGAACAGCGTGTTGAACTCGGGGCTGAAGCCGTCGTGACCCGACGGCCGGCCACGCCCGGAATGGCGCGGGGAACGCCACGCCGAGCGGAGTAGGTTTCTTTCATCACTCTCACTGGGGATCGCACATGCGCAGCCTGACGAAGAACGTGGTCGAGTTCCTGAAGCGTGAAGACGGCCCGACGGCGGTGGAATACGCCGTCATGCTGGCCCTGATCGTGGTGGTGTGCATCGCCGCCATCACCGCCATCGGTGCCGCCAGCAACCAGACGTTCAGCAGCGTCGGCTCGGCCATCAAGCCGAGCTAACGCCCGCCGCACTGTAGCCGGGGTCTGTGACCCCGGACCGGCCTCACAGAGGCCGGCTACAGGAACGAGCCGGTGTGACAACAACCCGCGGGCCGAGCCACCACCGGCTCGGCCCGCACCGCTTTCGGAACCCGTCTGCTCCCCCAAACCGAGCCTTCCGAGGATCCCCGCCGTGGCCACCGAACTGTCCGCCCCGCCCGTCGCCGTCGCCGTCGCCCCCAACCCCACCCCGGCCAAAGACGACTCGCTCGGCATCGACCGCGCGTTCCTCTTCTCCATGGCCCGCATCCCGCTCATCGGCCTCGTGTGGGTGGCCGTCGCGTGGGCGGCCAACCTGATCTGGACCGCCTGCTTCCCCGGCACCCTGAACTACGGGCCGATGATCGTGCTGGCCGCCGGCATGGTGCTGGCCGCCGTCATCGACGGCTGGGCGTTCAAAGTGCCCAACTGGGTGACGCTCAGCCTGGTGATGAGCGGCTGGTACATCGGCCTGATGCACGACTGTGGCCTCGACCTGGTGCCCGGCTTCAACCCCGACGCGGGCATGAGCGGGGGCATCGGCGGCGCGCTCGTGGGCACGCTGCTCGGGTTCGTGCTGCTCTTCCCCATCCTGTTCATTCAGGGCATGGGCCAGGGCGACGTGAAGATGCAAATGGGCTTCGGCAGCTGGTGCGGCGCGCTGTTCGGCATGGGCGTGGGCGTGAGCGTGCTGCTGTGGGCGTTCTGCGTGGGGGTGATCGCGGGCGGGGTGTTCGCGGTGGTGATGATGGTCATTCGCGGGCAGTTCGGGAAGAACAAGGAGAACTTCCGGGCCATCTTCGGCGACCTGCAAACGCTCTTCACGAAGGGGGCGAAGAAGGCGGCCGACCGGGCGAACGCCCGCCGCCCCGACTGGGTGCGGCTGCCCTACGGCGTGCCCCTGTGCGTCGGCTTCCTCGGGTACCTGGCGTACCGCTTCGTGCTGTTCGCGGCGTGAGTGGGGACCGGGCACACCACCCGCCGCGGAGCGGCGGCAGATGTTAGCCCGGGGTGACGCGAACGAAGTGAGCGGAACCCCTGGACACGCATAGATTCTGGTGAAGCCCCGGAGGGGCGACAGATGCACGTCTGTCGCCCCTCCGGGGCTTCTTCATTTTCCGCACCGATACCAGGGGTTTCGTGGC
>JANNVG010000241.1:0-14284 GCA_031414395.1 Fimbriiglobus sp. | reverse complement strand
ACCTGTCGCAGGCGGACCACCTGCCCGCCGCCGGCCCGCCACAGGGCGGGGTCGTCGGTCGGGACTGCCGCTCCCACTTCGGTGTCGCGGACCACGTCCACGGAGAACGCCACCTGGTATGCCGACGCCGGGGTGGCGGTGTCGGGCGGGTAGACCGGCAGGGCATAGGCGTGCCACTCCTTCACCGGCTTGGCCAGCCGCACGGCGCCGACGTGTTCTTCCCCCGGCGGCACCTTCACACTCAGCGCGATCACCTGGAATTCGACCATCTTGTGCGTCGGCATGGGGGACGCGCCGACGACCAGTTCGAGCCGCTGGTCGTCGGCCGACAGCGCGCAGTAGGCCGACTCGGGATACGGCTTGCCGGTCGCGTCGAGCGGCACGGCGGCCACGAACAGCGGCCCGCTGCCGTCGTTCCGCACGCGGTATTCGACGACCAGGCCGCCGTCGTCCTGGGTGAGGGTGGCGGTCAGCGTGGGCATGGTGTCCTCCGCGGGTCAGGGCAACGGGCTGTTGTAATCCGGGCGGAGGGGGTATCCCATCTCGTCGCGGTACGGGTTGTCGGCCGCCTTCAGGTTGTTGTACTCCTCCATCCCGTGGCCGTTCTTCGGGAAGCCGTCCACCGGGGCGTCGCCCGTCGCCTGGGTGCCGAGCGCGTTGTTGCGGGCGTGGCCCATCTCGTGCATCAGGCCGACGTCCGGCGGCGAGCCGGCCGGCCGGCCGGTCTCGGTCGGGTTGTAATGCACCGTCGAGTCCGACCCCTGGCCGGGCACCTTCGCCCCGTCCCAGTGGGCGAGGGCGGAGTTGCCCGGCTCGCCGGGCGGCCACGGCTCAATGAACACGCGGTTCTTCGACTTCTGGATCTGTTCCAGCGCCTCGCGGCCGGTCTTGGTGCACGCGATCTTCCGCAAGTCCCGATCGACCGCCTTGCGGAAGGCGTCGTCGCCGTCGCGGAGGATGATCACCCCCTTCTCCAGCAGGTCGTCGATGAGGATGCACGCCTTCATGTAGTTGGCGGCCATGTCCGGCCCCTTGCCGCGGGGCGTACTGCCCTTGCCCGGAGTGGTCGGGGCGTCGTCGGCCACCTCCCGCATCACGTTGCTCCGCGGCGCCTTCCCCTTCCCCAACTTCTTCCGCGCCGCGCCGATCACCTTCCCCACCCCCTTGAACACCGCCTTGAACGCCGCCCCGATGGCCATGCTGGTGAGCGACGGCAGGGGGAGGCCGCCGATCATCACGTTCGCGCTGCCCATGATGGTGGCGCCGAACATGGGGCCGACCGGCGGGTCGCTCGGCTTGGGCGCACTGAAGATGCAGTGCTTGGTGACGTCCACCCCCAGCCGCCCCGCCCGGCTGCCCTCGATCCACACGTTCGCCGACCCCATGAACACCTCGTACATGGGGAAGAAGCCGCCGCAGAACACGCCCAGCCCCATGTCGCCGCACCGGGCCGCCGGCATCATGTTGATGAGCGTCTTGCTCGCCCCGCTCACGAACGGGATGGGGATGACCGGCCCGGTACTGGGCAGCGGCACCGGCACCGGGTTGGGCGGGATCAGGTTGGGCGGGTGCATGTGCGCGTGCGGCAACCCGACGTCCATGTCCGTCACCCGCAGGGCCGGGAACGCCGGGAACGGGATGGCCCCGAGCGACATCGTGACCAGTTGTTCAATGCTCGACAGGATGCCGAACGCCGCCCCCACCCGTTGCAGGGTGGACATCGACGTGCCGTCCGGCAGCTTGCCGTTCCACAACTGCGCCGCCTGATCGGCCACCACGCCCGCCTGCTGGCTCATGCCGTCCGCCAGCCCGTCCAGGTTGGTGTGCCCCAGCTTCGCGGCCGACTCGCGGGCCTGCTCGATCCGCTTGGCCACCTCGGGCGTCATTTTCTCGCCGGGGGCCGGAATGAACGGCGACACGGCCGGCGGGGCGAGCAGCCCCGACCCCGTCTGCGTCCACACGTCGTGCCACTTCGACTGCGGCGCCTGCGTCATGTTGGCCGCGTTCTGGGTGGCGGTGGCGGCCGTCGCTCCGGCCTGCCCGACCACGTCGACGGGGATCTTACCCACGGGCCAACTCCTTCTTCACGGCGACCAGCTTGTCCGCCTGCTTGGTCTTGGCGTAGTGCTGTTCGAGCTGCATGTAGATGAGCTTCTTGCCGCCGTCGCGGGCATACGCCAGCGGGGGGGCGGAGATCTTGTCGTAGGCGGCGAGCGCTTCCGTCCAGTACTTCTCGGCTTCGGCCGGCTTGCCGGCGAGGGCGTGGCACTTGGCCAGGCTGTCCAGGATGTGCGCCTCGGTCGGCGGCTGGTTCAGCTTCTGGGCGTACACGCGGGCGGTGGTGAAGCACTCGACGGCCTTGTCCGGGGCGCCGCCCTGGAAGAGCGTCACGCCCAAGTTGGTCAGGATCATCGGCACGAAGGCGGTCAGGTTGGCGGACATCGCCAGGTTCAGCCCGTCGGTGTACGCCTTCGCCGCGGCCGTGTGGTCGCCCGCCGCCAGGTGAGCGTTGCCCATGTTGTACTGCACGCCGGCCACCTCCGCCGGGTCGCCCGTCTTCGTCGCCAGCTTCAGTTGCTGCTGATACCAGGCGAGGGCCGTGGGGTAGTCCTTGCGGGCGACGGCGAACGACGCCACCAGCCCGACGTAGGCCCGCTCCTCGGCCACCGTGATCGACCCGCCGACGAGTGCGGCGAGCGCCCGCGCCTCGATCTCCGCCGGCGGCAGGTGCATCGACTGCGCCTGCACGGTGTCGTCGCCCATGACCAGATCGACCGTGTGCCCGTTCAGCCGGTCGTCGATGACGACGTACTTCACCCACTCGCTCGGCGTGTGCTTTTTCAAGTGCGCCAGCACCCGGCGGTACTCGGCGGCGTTCTTCACCACACTCGGGTCGAGCACCAGCACGACCGCGCCGACTTCTTCGGGCAGGGCGTTGGCGAACATGGCCAGCCCGCGGGCGAGTCGCTCGGCCGGGTCGGGGAACTTCAAACTCTCCCACGCCGGCGGGGCCAGGATGTACTCGGCTTCGAGCGGCACGGCGAACGGCTGGTACGACTCGACCAGGTCCGCGTACACCGTGCGGCAGAAGGTGGCGGCGTCGGCGAACGGGGCGTCGGACGGCACGAGGATGGCGGTCACGCGGTCGTCGCTCTCCAGCCCGGCGAGCAGCTTGTGCGTGATGGTCTTGGTGTCCGGGTCGGACAGCACCACCCGCATCCCGCAGCCGGGGGCGTTCAGGAAGATGCGGAGGGATCGCACCTGCTCTTCGAAGAACTGTTGGAGCGGCATGGGGGTGGTCCGGTGTGGTGGTGTGTGGTTGGAACCGGGAACGGAGTGACCGGGTGCGTGGCCCACCCCGCTCACTGCGTTCGGGGTTCCACCCGACTCAGTTGATCTTCACCAGCGCGCCGGTGATCTCGTGCACGCCGCTGGCGGCCGACTTCACCATCGCCCCGGAGATCGCCACCGCCGCCGGGTCGCACACCACCGTCTGCCCGCTCACCCCGAGGGTGGCCTTCGTCGCCGCCGTCACGTCCGCCTTCCCGCCACTCGACTGGAACACGGCGGCCGTCTTGCCGTCCACCGCCACCTGCGGGGCGAGCGCCTCGAACTTGTCCGTCCCCTCGAACTTCACCAGCGGGGCCTTGCCGGTGATCTCCGTCCCCCCCTCGAAGTGGATGTTCTTGGCGAACAGGGTGATGGTGTCCGGGGTGATCTTGATGAAGCTGCCCTTCACCGTGAGGAGGATCTCGGTGGGCGAGGTCAGGTGGATGGACGCCGTCGTGGAGCTGACGTCGATCTCCTTGTTCACCACCGTGGTCTGGGTGGTGTTGAACGTCTCCTGCACCAGCCCTTCCACCGTGTACTCGGCCTTGCCGGTCGCCACGGTGAAGGCGTAGTCCCCTTTGGTGACGGTGTAACTGGTGTCGCCGTAGGTGGTGGACGACGACTTGCCGGCCTTCTTCGGGTCCTTCTGGTCGGCCCCGATGCTGACCGTGTAGTTGTCCTCCACCGTCACGCTCATGTCCTTCTCGGCGTGGATGCCCACCAGCTCGCCGCCCTTCTTGTCCTCGAACTTGATCTCGTTGTAGTTGTGCGTGCCCCCGCCGCTGCTGCTGTGCGTCTTGATGCCGCTCTGCGTCTTGTTGTCGGGCAGTTTGTAAATGGGCATGTTGTCGGCGTTCCACAGGCTGCCCACGATCAGCGGCTGGTCCGGGTCGCCGTTCTCGAACGCCACCACCACCTCGTCGCCCACCCGCGGGATGTGGACCATGCCCCACTGCTTGCCCGCCCACGGGGTGGCCACCCGCACCCAGCACGAGCTGTCCAGCCCCCGCCGGCCGGCCGGGTCCCAGCGGAACCACACCTTCACCCGCCCGTACTTGTCCGGGTCGATCTCGGCGCCGTCGGCCCCCACCACCACGGCCGTTTGTGTGCCGTGGATGGCCGGCTTGCGGGTCTCCCGCGGCGGGCGGTACGTCACCCCGGCCGGGATGCAGGCGAACGAGTTCGAGTACTCCGAACCGCCCGTGCCGCTCATGGCCGAGCCGAACTGCCCGCGGTGCCGCACCGACGTGACCAGGTACTCGCCGTTCGCGTCCGGGTGTTCGGTGAGGGTGAACGTGTGGCCGGGGGTGAGCTGACTGCACGTGCTGGCGCCCGCGATCTCGACGGCGCCGGCCAACTCCGCCTCGGCCCGCACCCGCACCAGCCGCTTGTTGTCGTCGAACACGTGCTTCAGGTCGTCCGGCCGCTCGGCCCCGCCGGGGGCGATTCCGTCCCGCCACCGCACGTACCCGCCGGGGTGGTCGGTGGCGTCGAACGGCGGGTCGCCGGCGGCCAGCACCGGGTGACTGACCGTGCCGGCGGCGACCTCCCCGGACAGCGTCTCGACCACCTCCAGCGTGTTCGGCGGCATCTCGAACGAGTGGTCCGTCAGGGTGAACGAGGCGGTGCGGAGTTCCTGCGTCTTCGTCCAACTGGTGATCCGCCCGCCGTCGGCCGGCGCGTCCACCGCCGCGAACTCGATGTCCGCCACCACCGACACCGGCAGGTGGCCGCGGGGGTTGTCGGCGATGACCAGGCCGTGCGCCGCTTCGGTGTCCGTGAAGTAGTAGTACCAGCCTTCCTCTTCCAGCAGGCGGCTGAAGAAGTCGAAGTCGGACTCGTGGTACTGGGCGCAGATGTTCCGCGGGTGGTAGGTGCCTTCCAGCTTGAAGGCGTCGCCCAGGTCGTACAGCTTGCCGACCACCTCGCGGATGACTTCTTCCGTCGTCTGGTGCTGGAACAGGCGGCTGCGGCGGTTGCGGGTGAGCAGCCAGAGCGGGGGGACGAGTTCGGCCTCGTACAGGCTGAAGCGGTCGTTCCGCCCGGTCTCCGTCACCCGGCAGAACAGCCCGCGGACGTACCGCCACTGGTCGCTCTCCTGGAACACCGACACCACCACCGGGCGGCCGAGCAGTTGGCCGAACTCGACCGGCGAGGCGTGCGGCACCGACAGCTCGCACGTGTACCGCGACAGGCGGGAGAGGGTCTCGCCGCCGCTCAGGGCGGTGATGGCCACCCCGTCGTCGGGCACGCCCTCGACGGTGATCTGGATGGGCCGGTTGAACTGCGTGAAGTCGCTCATGTCCGCGGGCACCTGAGGGCGGGCGGGCGGAAGGCGCGGCCCCACGATGGTGTATGCGAACGCCACCCGGCCGGCGGACGCGGCGGGGGGATTTCCCATACACTGGCACGACCGAGGAGTCAGGGGGCAGGGTTCAGGAGTCCGTCCGCGACCGACAGCGTTCGTGCCTCGCCTGAATCCGTCCCGCGTTGCTTTCTGTCTCCTGGCCCCTGCCTCCTGACGCCTGTGCTATGCCCCGCATTGAATGCCCCACCTGCGGCACGCCCGACCGGGCGGACGACCGCGACCTCGGCAAAGAGTGGGAGTGCAAGCGGTGCCGGACGGCGTTCGTCGCCGCGCCGGTGGCCCCGCCGCCCGACCGCCCGCCGCCGACGGACGGCCCCGGCCGCGGGGCGGCCATCAGCTCGCTCCTGCTCGGCCTGGGGTCGGTGTTCACCGCCGTGTGCTGCGGGGCCGGGGCGGTGTTCGCCCTGGGCGGGCTGGTGGCCGGGTTCGGCGGGCTGCAATCCCGCAACCGCCCGGTGGCCGTCGCCGGTCTGGTGCTGAGCACCGCCGGGCTGATGCTCTCCCTCGGCATCACCGCCCTGGTGAGCATCACCATGGCCGCCCAGCGCGACCTGCCCGCCCGCCCGGACGGCACCCAGGCGCCGTTCGCCCACGACGCGAAGTGACCGCCATTCAGCCGACCGAGACCCCTTCGGAGAGTCGCCCCCGTGCCGATCATGACGTGCCCGACCTGCGGGTCGAAGCTTGAAGTGGCCGACGAGGACCTCGGGCACGCCGTCCAGTGCGGCAGTTGCCAGCAGACGTTCACGGCCGAAGACCCGGCCGCCAAGAAGAACGACGGCGCGTCGCGGAAGCCCTACGCCTTTAAGGACAAGGACAAGGACGACGACCGCGACCGCCGCGACGAGGAGGGCGACGACAAGCGGCCGTCGTGGCGCTCGAACCGCGACCGCGACCGCGACCGGGATGACGACGACGACCGCCCGTCCCGCCGCTCCAGCCGCGACCGCGACGACGACGACCCGGACGGCGACGACCGCCCCCGCCGCTCGCGGTCCCGCGACGACGACCGCGACTACGAGCGGCGGTACGGCTCAGGCCCGCAGACGGGCATGGGCGTCACGTCGATGATTCTGGGGATCCTGTCGATCCCGTTCATCCTCTGCTACGGGATCGGCATTCCGCTCGGCATCCTGGCGATCATCTTCGGCATCCTGTCGCTCAAGACCGAGGGGCGGGGGATGGGCATCGCCGGCCTCATCACGGCGGCTATCGCCTTCCTCCTGTTCATCGGCCTGATCGTGTTTTACGTCTTCTTCATCCTGGCGAATGTCGCCGGCGGACCTGGTGGTGGCGGCGGCGGCGGCGGTGGCGGCGGCGGCAGATTCTGAGACCAGGCGGCCTTGATCGTCTGCTGTCGCCGGCGTCAGGTGGGCCAGGGCGTTCGCCCGGAAGCCGATGCCGGCGGCGGCCAGGTCAAGCGCATACCGATCCTCCCCGCCCAACCCGCGGAACGTGTGGGTGCTAGCGGGTGGCGTCGAACAGGCGGCGGAGTTCGCCGGCGGTCAGCGCGCCGGCGTAGTCGGCGAGCGGGCGGCGGACGTGTTCTTCTTGCGGGTCGAACAGCCCCAGCCGCTTCCGCTCGGCCACCGCCGCCAGCTTGTTCAGCTTGGCTTGCGCGACCTGTTTGTCCGCGGTGTGCAGCTTCACCGTCACCCACTTCCCGTTCCCGTCCTTCACCTTCCCGTACCACTTGGACGCCTTCGCCTGGTAGCGCTGGCCATCGGCCGACAGCGGGTAAAGGACATCCCGCCCGCGCTGGTCCTTGACCCGCACGTGCGGCTTCCCCTTGTGGGTGACGAGCACAGCGTCGGCCGGAACGGGGCGGGTGACGGTGTCGTCGCGGGGGTAGAATGCGAACAACGGGCCGGCTGCCGGTGCCGGCGTCGGGTTCCATCAGTGACTCGTCGCCGATACCCACCCGCGCGCCGAACGCTTGACTCAAGGCCGCTGCGTGTGACGTCTGCGCAAGGACGGGGGTAAAAAATCTCAAGCACAATGCGCGCCGCCGAATTGACTCTCTTGACCCAGACCACACAATTAGGGTAGCCATGTGCGCCCAACTCCGCGCTTCCGGCATGACACTCGCGAAGTGACGAGTCTTGAGCCCCTTTCGACTTTACAAGCCGTCTGCACAACGAGGGTCCAGTGAGTAGCACCCCGACGTTCCGGAATCCCCCGATAGTGGAACTCGCCATCGGCGTGCAGTTTGAGCGGTTGCCGATGCAATCGGGGTATTTCGGCATGTTCTGGCAGCACATGGGGGAGGAGTGGGGGAAGCCGTTCGACAACATCCCTCTGGAAGAGCAGTTCGAGCGGTTCGACCAACCGCGCTGGATGTTCCCGCTCGGTCAGTTGAAACTAGAGCCCGCTCAACCCACGCTGCGGTTTATGCTCCCTAACAAGGACGGGAACCGACTGATCCAGTTGCAGGCGAACCGCCTCCACCTCAACTGGCGGAAGCAAGGCCAAGAGTACCCCAGCTACAAGCAGTTGGTGGGGGAATTCGAGGAGGTCTTTGACCGGCTCGTGAACTTCGCGGAAATCCACGGTCTCGGCCCGGTGGAGGTGAACCAGTGGGAACTGTCCTACATCGATTCCTTTCCCCAGGGGCAGTATTGGCATACCCCGGCGGACTGGCCCAAATTCCTGCCCGGATTGTTCGGCGGCCTGTTCCCGGCGGACCAAATGGGCCTGAAACTCGAACACCGCGCAGCCGAGTGGAGTTTCGAGATTACTCCCCAGCGGGGGCGGCTGCACATCGCAACCCAGTACGGTCCACCTGGGACCGGACAGGCCGGTTCGCTCATTCTGCAAATGACCGCTCGCGGTCCGGCGCCCACTCCCGACGGTGCGGGATTACGGACCGGACTGGATTGGGGACACGATGCGGCGGTTGGGGCGTTCCTGAAAATTGTTAACCCAAGCGTCCAAGAAGAGTGGGGTGTTGCATGAGCACTTTGTCATCGTCTCGGAAGCTCAACGAAAGCGCCCTCGACTGGACTGAGGGGTTGCCCTCCATTCCGTCCGGGAATGCTGCGGTGCGCGGTGCCCGCTACTTCGCGGACGAATATTGCCCGCTCGACCCTCCCCCTCGCCAGTGGTCTGCTCTGCTCAAGGCACTCAAGGGGTATCGCGCGGCAGACATTCGGCCGGAGGTGGGCCACGCTTCCGGTTCAGTGCTGCCGTGGATGGCCAAGGCGTACACCATTGCCGTCCAATACGAACGGAGTGGGACACCGCCGGCCGACCGCGTGGTGAAGATGGGCGAGACGATCCGTTTCGAGTGGGACCACCCGCACGCCATTCAGGACTTTCCGGCGGACGGGCTTACACTGCTGTGGCTGACAACGCTGATGACAACGGGGGGGCATGGCGTGTCGTTCTCGACGACCCGCCTTCAACCGGAAACTGGCGCACACCTGTTTACCTCGCTCGACAAGTTTCGTACACTCGCTGTCGGTTGGGACGGGTACGTCGCGTCATCGCCGAGCGAGACCGCCATCGACCACGCGAGAGCGCTCGTCCGCGTCGGGATCACGGACGTTATGCTCCCGGATAGGGTGGAACCGTCGGCGATGGGCGGCGTTGGGGCCACCTTCACGCGGGGGTCGCGGGAGGTGGTGGTCGAGTTCTACAACTCCGGCCGAGCGCACGCCCTGTTCAGCGACGACGACACCGACGACATGACGACCCGGCCCGTTCGCCCGGACACCGCGGGGTTCCGCGAATTCCTCATCGAGGTACGCCAGCACTTGTATGGGAAGCAAAACCCCGCCCCCACCCGTTGACTCGCACTTCCCCGATGACGAAAGGCTCTTCCGACGGGTTCATCCCGAAAACGTGGACCGCGGAAGAGCCACCCCCTTCGCCTTCGCCCTCCCGGATATGTCTTGCGACCGAGAGAAGTTCGCCTCGGCGGAACAAGCCCGACGGGGCATGAACGAATGGGGCGTTGCGGCGTTCGCGGTGCGACACACCCCCTCCCGCGAACCGATGCTGCAACAGAATCAACGGTACGAGTTGCTTGCCCGCCACGTCCCGGTGACAGGGAACTATGCCCACTGCGAGGTGAGGGTCTGGCGGACGGAAAACGGGAGGGTGTTAATCACCACCCGACAAGATGATGACTTCGGGGAGGGCGACCCGGACGAATATGACCCGCGAGGGTTGCCAGATGCAATGCTGGACCCGGACTTCCATCTCCGGTGGCGGAAGCGGCTAGCGAAGAATTCCCAACTGGTACTCGGTCCGTCCGGCCAGGATCAAGCAGACACCGCGGCGTGACACCCACTACAACTCGTCGGCAATCGTTGCCGGCGAGCGTGGCGGCCACCCTCACCGCCCCGTCCCGCCCCGGCCAACTGTCGTCCGCTTTCGGGTCGTTCTCGCCCACGACCACGAGGCCGCGGCCGTTCGGCCACTTCGCCAGCAGCACGGCGAGCCGATCCGCCCCGCCGGAGTTGCTCGGCCGGTCGACACAACACACCCCGGCGTGCGTGAGGGCGAGCGCGTCCGACGGGCGTTCCACCACGAACAGCGGGCCGCGGTGGTGGTCCCATCCGGCGGGCAGCGTCAGCCCGCGCTGTCCGCCCGCGTGGAACGCCTTCGTGCCGTCGCGGAACCGCCGGCCGATGCCGACCACCCGGCCGGTGCCGTCGCACTCGGGGAACGTCCAACCGGTGCCGTCCCCGCCGACCGGCAGCGCGGCCACTGCGACCGCCGACAGGCGGAGGGCGTCGGCGTGCGGGAAGACGGCCGGGGTGGAGCCGACGAACAACGCGGCCGAGTGGGCGGGGCAGCCGGTTCGTCGAGCGGATGCTCACCGTGGTGGCACAACGCCAGGGTACTTCTCGACCTGTCGCCGAAGGATGGTTGCGGAGAGTCTTCCTCCAACCCCGCCCCCATCGAAAGCGAGTATCCGGATCGGGTCGGCCGCTGAATTTGAGGACATTTCTACACCCAGGTCGGGCGGTTCGGCGATCACGGATCAGCATACGAACCCGATCACGCCAGGTTCTTCCGCTTCCCCTTCGGCTTCTCCGCCGACGGGCCTTCGCACAGGGGCACGCTCGGCGACGGCTCGTTCAGCACCTCGGCCAGGGTCGTGTCGCGGAAGGCCGCCTCCACCGTCGCCATCGCGTCGTCCAACCGCTTGTGCAGGGGGCACAGCCGCACCCCGTGCGACCGCAACCCGAGCGGGCACTGGCGGATCCGCGTGATCGGCTCGACCGCGTTCACCACCTCCAGAATCGTCAACTCGGCCGGCGCCTTCACCAACGACATCCCCCCGCCGACGCCCCGCTGCGACCGCACGACCCCTTCCCGCACCAACTGCTGAAGCACCTTCGACAGGTACGGCTTGGGCACCCGCGTGGCGGCGGCGATCTGGTCGGTGGTGCGGGCGGCCGGCGCCTGCCCGGCCAGGAAGGCCACCGCCCGCAGGGCGTACTCGACCGTCTGCGAGAACATGTCGGCCCCGATTTCGGGTTCAATGAGACTTTGACATCCAGTTTGCCGGGTGGCATCTTGAGACAACTGGACGTGAGCGTCCAGAATTCTCCCGCCGCGGGCGGCCCGTGTCAAGCCGACGCCCTCGCCCCGCTGGTGCCGGAAAGGCATCAGGCCCAAATCGAAATGTCCGCTTCCGGGGTGGCTCCGCGAACCGATATCTTGTAGGACGGGCGAGCCGGGCGGCACCCTGCGACCCCCGCCGCGAACTCACCCGTGGCGGAAGTCGCGGGCGAAACGCCCGCTCGCCCGCCCTACCTCGAACGGCATGACGTGAGCCGGCCGGGTGGACACCCAGCCCGCTCACGCGCGGTTCCAGGACTCCCGGCGGACTCACGTCGCGCCGTGCGCCAAGACGGCGACACTTTCCAGCACGAACTGCGACCACGTCTCGAACTCGTCTGCCAGGGCCAGCAACTCCGCAACACTTGCAAAGCCGCCATCGGCAATGGCCGCCTCGCGCGCCGACACGTTCGGCTCGTGCAGGTCGAACAGGTGAACCACGCCCAGGTGAACCTCGCCGACCGGCGTGCGGTCGTCGTTGATGAACCCGAACACGGCGCCGGCGGTGTGCGGGCCGATCAACACCTCCTCGTGCAACTCTCGCACCATGCCGGCGGTGTACGCGTCCCCCGGCCCCGCCGCGTCCGTGTCGGCGATGTGGCCGCCGATGCCGATTGATCGTTTCGCGTGCAGTCGCTTTTCCGTGCCGCTCCCCCCGCGGCGGTAGTGGAACACCCGCCCGCCGCACCGCAGCACCACATACGGGATGAGTTGTTTGTAGCTCGGGTCGGTCTCCACTTCCGACCGCGGGCGGAACGAAAACCCGGCCGGGTTCAGCAGCACACGGGCGAAGGCGTCGTCGGCCGGGCGATACCCGTGGAAGGTGCCGGCGGCATCGAGCTGCGACCGCGGGATGCACAGCACCCGCTCGGACGTGGGCATGGCGGACTCCTTCGACTCAACGCTGTAGCCGGCCTCACAGAGGCCGGCTACAAATCAGAAGAACAGTTTGCTCGCCAGTAGGCCCAAGAGCATGAGCCCGGCCAGCGCGAGGGCGAGTTTGAGCGTGTCGCCGCTCGACCGGCGGGTGAACAGGCGGTCGATCTCGGCCTGGTTCTCCGTCTCGGCGGCGACCTGCAGCGCCAGTTCGTACAGCCCTTCGGGCACGTCGCGGCAGTGCTCGTCGTTCAGCGTACCGAACGGCAACTTGTCCGGCGGGTTCGGGCTGAAACTCAACTGGAACCGCCGGTCGGCACCGAACGCGAACGTGGCCACGGCCAGCTCGGTCCGCGTGCTGTACGGGAGCAGCTTCCAAATGCGGCGAAGCACGACAGTGTCGGGAGAGGGCGACGAGATGAGCACCCGCGCGCCGTCGATCAGGGCTTGCGTGGCTCCCAGCAGCAGCGGGCCGTCGTGGTGAAGGATCTCGGCCACCTCCGCGACGGTGCGAGCGGGCGTCGGGTCGGGCGTCCAACTGAGTTGCGGGAGCGAGTCGCGGGCCGACCAGTTCGGCGGGAAAGCGTCGTGGACCGCGAACGGGTCGGAGATGGCGTGAGACAGCTTGCGGTTCAGCACCAGCACACGGAAGGCGAGGCCACCGGCGTGGTCGGCGAACTGCACGACGGCCGTGTGCGCCTTCTCGAACGGCAACACCGCGAGCGCCGCGGGCACGGCCACGCCCTCCGGTCGCGGGCCAAACCCTTCGACCAGTTGCACCGTGGTCGGTTCCCACGCGGACGGGAAATCGGGCGAGCGGGCGACCACCCGTACGCCGGACGAGTCGGCGACGAGCAGGGCGTGGGGAACGGCGAGGTCAATCGGCATGGGGGAGAAATTCCGTGACAGTACAGACGCGGTGTTGGCTGGCGGCGGCGAACACGGCCTCGCACAAGGCCACAGTTTCCAGGTTGTCGCGCCCGCCGATCTCGGGCGTGGTGCCGTCTTCCACCGCGACGAGCAACTGGGCCATCGTGCCGACGAACGCATCCGGGAACCACACTTCATTCCACCCGCTTTGCACCCACTCGTCGGGCCGGGCGGCCGTGCGATACGCCAGCGTACTCGGCACCTTCGCCGGGTACTTCGGCCAGCCGATGCCGCCCACCGCGATGCCGTGCGTGCCCTCCACCCGCCACTTGATTCGGCAGGTCTCGTCCGCTGACACTCGGCTGTCACTCGCCGACTTCACCACTTCGGTCGGCCCGGTCCACACGTCATCCCACCCGCTCGCCCGCTTGCCGTCGTCCCATTCGAGGATGTACAGGTTGATGCCGTCGGTATGGGAGAACGTCGTCCGCGGGTCGGGGCGAGTGCTGGCGAGCACGCGGTCGGGGGTGCCGAACCAGTAGCGGAAGGTGTCCAGGTGGTGAACGCTCATGATGAACGTGGAGAGCGACGGCAACCCCTGTGCCCAGGGCATCCAGTGCGGCACGGCCCGCATGTCGATGCTGGCGAACACCGGCGTGCCGAGGTCGCCGCTGTCGAGCAGCTTCTTCATCGCCCGCACCGACTGGTCGTACCGCATGTTCTGGTTCACCGCCAGCACGATGCCGGCATCGGCACACACGTTCACCAACTCCCTCGCTTCCTTCACGCTCATCGCCAACGGCTTCTGCGTCAGGATGCCCCGCAGCCGCCCGCGGCCGAGTGCGACCGCACGGCGGATCAGGTCGGGCTGGTTCTGCGGCGGCACGGCCACGTCCAGAATTTCGACCTGCGGGTCTGCCAGCAGGTGCTCGTAACTGTCGTGAACGGTGGGGATGGCGTGCCGCTCGGCCACCTTGCGTGCCGTGTCTGGCGTGCGGCTGGCGATGGCGACGGGGTTGAACCCGGCATTGCGGTAGGCCACCAGATGGCAGTCGGCCATGATGAACCCGCCGCCGGCGCAGCCGATCCGCCAGTCGCGGCGGCGGGGGAGCGTCGGCAGGTGGGCGGTGGACAGGTCGAACATGTGGGTCACCGTCGGGGGTCGATGAGCAACTCGAAGCCGGGCAGCGTGCGGGTGGTGTAGGTTTCGCCGAACGGGATATCGCTCACGACCCACCGCTTCCGCCCGCGCCGGCGCGCGATCAG
>JANNVG010000240.1:0-6437 GCA_031414395.1 Fimbriiglobus sp. | reverse complement strand
TGCCGAACTGAAACGCCAGATGGCCAAAGGGGTTAACAAGAAGTAAGTGCCATTCGTCACCGCGACCGGTAGCAGATGATGGTGACCGTGCACCAACTCTGACAGTGTCAGACTTGCCGTGTAAAGGCCTGCAAAAGTCTTTACAATTTGGAAAGCCTGGAACGGCCTGCCACAGCCCGTTTCGGTCACAACTCCAGGAACGTGAAAGGTTTAGTGGGCAGCAGGCCTTTCGACTGAAAATCGCTAGGTCCCCGGTTCAACCCCGGGACTGCCCACTCGATGCGAGACGATGCCGGCCGGTGCTTACGAGCGCCGGCCGCTTCTTTTTCAGGGGTTTCCGCCACGTCCCCCAACTGGCCCCGGATCGTCGCAGGAGTGCCAGACGGTGCGGGCGAGTGCCCCGAAATGCCCCCGGTCACTACGCCCGGCACTACTCGGATTTCACCCCCGCCCGCTACCCCCGACACCAGCGACGGCAGTTTCCCGACCGCCCCGGCAAGGTCGTCGTGCCGCTTGTGCATGTACCGGGCGGTGACCACCGGCGAGGAATGCCCGGCCAGTTCTTGAACCGTCCGGGTGTCCGCCCCGCTGTTGCCGAGCAGCGTCAGGTAGGAGTGCCGCAGGGCGTGGAAGTCGGCGTGCTCTGGTCCGTTCGGCCCGTTCACGGCGTAGGCGATGCCCGCGGCGTCCAGGTCGATGCGGAGCATCTCGGCCCCCTTCTCCGCCCACGTCCCGCCCCAGATCGGTTGGCCGGCCGGTTTGCCGGCGAAGTACCGCACCAGTTCGGCGGCCACGTCGGACGGGATGGGTTGCACCTTCGTCTTGCGAGACTTGTTCAGCTTCGCGGGCAGGGTGGCGGTGTTCGCGGTGAGGTCGAACTGCTCGGGCGTCAGGTTGGCCAGGGCGGTCGCCCGGAAGCCGATGCCGGCGGCGGTCAGGTACAGCGCGTACCGATCCTCCCCCGTCAGCCCGCGGAACGTGAGGGTGCTCGCGCGGGTGGCGTCGAACAGGCGGCGGAGTTCATCGGCCGTCAGCTCCCGGCGGGCGTGCCGGATGTCTTCGGCGGTCGCCTTGTCGAACCCGAGCGCGTCCAGCGGGTTCGCCCCGACCCGCTTCGCCTTCACCAGCCAGCGGAAGAACCCGCGGACGGCGCGAACGTAGTGGTTCCGCTGTTGCGGCCCGCACCCCTTCGCCCGTTTTGCTGCGAGCGCTTCCACGGTAGAGCGGGGGATGCGGCGGGCTCTGCCGTTGCCGACGGTGGCAAGTTCCAGGCGGCGGACGGCTTCACCGACGCTGCTCCGAGTGATGCCCAGGAGGGTGGCCACTTCCTTCGGGGTGAACGACTCCACCCCGTCGGGCAGCTTCACGGGTTCCTCGTCTTGGCGGAGAGCGTTCAGCCAGTCGTTGGCCTTCGACGGTTCCACGTCCCGTAGGAACACGAACCCCGCGCCGGTGAACATCGCACGGATTCGGTCGGCGGTCATTTTGACGTGACGGGGCGTGTCCCCCTTCGCTTCGAGGTGGGCGGCGTACTCGGCGAGGTGATCGACGAGCGGTCGGCGGAAGTGTTCTTCGGCGGGGTCGATCATGCCCACGCGGATACGCCCGACGCGGCGTTCCATCTCGGCGGCGGCCTGCTCGGTGGCCTTCAAATCCGTGAACCCTTTCTTCCGCTTCACCGTGCCGTTCGCGTCCCTGAACTCGAAGTACCAGCACTTCGACGGGCGGAGGTACTTCTTCCCGTCTTTGGTCAGCGGGAACAGCACGGTGCGGTTCCGCTCCCGCAAGCGGACGTGCGGCTTGCCGTCGTGCTGGATGATGTCGGCGTCGGGGGGAAGCGTGCGGGTGCTTTGCAGCTTGAACGGCTTCGGCATGTGGTGGGAACCTTTCTGAGAATGGCACGGCCGGCGGGGGCGGTTCTCAGGTCGCACCCCACCGTCCGGCCAAAGGCGGGAGAACTATACCCGACGGCGACGGCGGCGCGCCACCTCGGTTTTCGATTCGATGTCGGCGACGCCCGAGCGCCGAGCGGCGGCGTCGCACTGGTCCCATTCTGGGATAGAGGGCATGTAGGCCCTCAGTTGCGGCACCCAGATGTCCTCATGCGGGCGGCGTGGGGTTCACCCTGAGGACTGACTTCCCGGTGACCCGTGCCGGCACGGGTCACCGGGAAGTCAGTCATGTCGGCGGGGTCGGGAGCACCCGGTAGACTGACGGCCCGCCGTTCAGTTTCCCGCGGCGGACCACCTTCACCAGTCCGGCCGCTCCCAAACTCGTCAGGGTGCGGCGGACGGTGCGAACGTCGATCCCCGCCCGCCGAGCGATGTCCGCTTGTCCGGTGCGTGCGGTGCCGATCTTCTTCGTGTCGCGGAACAGGATGAGCCACACTTTCGCCTCCGCCCCGGACAGATCGCGGAGGGTGAGGTCGGTGAACGTGTTCAGCACGGCGAACCGCTCACCCCGGCGGGGCGCTCCCCCCTTCGCCTTCTTGGGCGGCGGCGGCGGTTCCTCGTGCTCGGGGCGGAGAACGGCGTCGGGCGGGAGAACCCCGTTGTGCTTCTCGTTCACCTCCGTCAGCGTCAGCCGGCGCATGGTCGGCCCTTCCTTTGCGGGAGGGGGGCAGCGGGCGTCACGGCGTCGAACCCGCCCAACCCGCTGACAAGATTGGGAGCAGGGCCGAACGTCTGCACGCTCGGGTCGAAGTGGGTGATCAGATTGGTCGGTGCGCCGTAGCGGTTCTTCCCGCATTCCAGAGTGACCGGCCCGCCCCGCTCCGGGTCGAACCCCTCGCCCGGAACGAACAGGTAGGCGCTATCCGCCCCGTACTCCAACTCCGACGAACCGCGGAAGGACGCCAGGTTCAGCCCGGAGTAGTTCGAGCCGGTTTGCCCCTTCTGCCGGGACACGGCCGACACCACCAGCACGGCGGCCCCGGCGTCACAGAACCGCCGGCAGACGGTGGCGGCGGCTTCCAGTTGCTCCCGCTTGTCCGTCGTGCCGGCACCCAACCCGAACCGCTGGATGTAGTCCAGCACCAGCACGTTCGCCTCGAACTCGGTGCCGGCGGCGGCGACGTGTTCCAGGGTGAACGGGGCGGCCAGGAACGCCAGCCGGTCGATGACGGATTCAACCGCCCCGGACGCGGCTTTCACTCGTGCCAGTTGGTCGGCGGTGAGCGTGCGTTCCTGGACGGCGGACAAGGGGACCCCGGACAGGCGGGACACGATCCGGTCCAACAACAGCCGCGGGTCCATCTCCACGTTCGCAATCATCGCCTTCACCCCGACATTCGCCCGCAACAGGTCGAACACGATCTGCGCGATGGCGGCCGTCTTCCCCGCCCCCGGCGCGCCGCCGAGCAGCACCAGCCGGCCGGGGCGGAGGTCCAAACCAGCGAAGGGGGCGGGCAGGGCGAACCGCACCGGCGGCTTCCCGCTCTCCACATCTTCGAGCCAGGAAGCGAACAGCGTCGTGGCGCTGGTGAACGAGGGAGTCATGTCGCACCCCCTTCGGCGGTGTCGGCGTAGGGGCACGCACGGTGTTCACAGACGGCGGCGATGTCTCGGCGCTCGTCGGTGTAGATCGTCGCCGAACACTGACCACATCGGGCGGCGCGCTGGCGGTTGGCGTGTTCGATGCCGCACCGGATTTGCCTTTCTACATCCATCGGCGTCAGCCCCACGTCTAGGCCCGGCTCGGTGAGGATGGCGAAGGCGAGCGACGCGGGATCGCGCTGTTCCATGATCCAAGCGGCGGCGCGGAACAGCGTGTGATGCCGCTCGCCCTCGGGCACCCCGAACCGGATTAAGTCGAGGAAGAACCGCGGGGCGCGGAGGTCGGGCGAACCGTCGTGTTCCGCTTGCCGAACGGCCCGTGTCTCAACCAGACGGGCGGCACGTTGTTCGGCGTCCGCCCAATCCCGCACCAGTTCCTCCGGCACCCCGCGGGCGGTCGGGATGCCGTCCCCCGCCGGGTGCTCGGCGTGCTTCCTCACCCCGTTCACGTCCAGGCGCAACAGGGCGTCGGCATCCAGGCGGCGCTTGTACAATCCGGTCTTCGGGTGCCGGGTGTTCGGCAGGCGGATGATGCGGGCGAGGTCGTACACGCCCGCATCGATACCCACACCGGCACCGGACGCGACGCCTTCTGCCAGAGTTTTCACCTTGTGGTGGAACCCGACCGCCGGCGGCGGGCGGTGAGCCAGTTCGAGCAGGACGTGATACCCCTTGTTCCCGGAGAAGTAGACGGGCACGTCGCCCTCCAACTCCGGGTAGCGCTGGTGGATGAACGCCACCAGCTTGCGGGCGTCGGCCAGCGCCGCAGCCGGGTCGGGGCGGTCGATGTCGAACACCAGCCACCGGCACCAGCACGGCCCGGCGAACCCGGCCACGCTCCCGCGGTTCGCGGCGTGGTGCGTTTGCAGGTCCGCCCCGAAGGCGAAGTGCGACAGGTACGCCTCGCCGGTGGCGTCGCGTTCGATCATCGTCCCGTCCGCGTAGGCGGCGAGCATGCCGGCGTGCGTGCAGAGCAGGCGGGGGGCGCTGGTCGCCCCCCGCACATACGCGCCGACGGTGAAGGCGTCGGCGGTCACTTCGGACCCCCTTCGTCCTGTGTGGGCGGCAGCAGGAACTCGGCGTCGGCCGTGGCCTTCACTTCCAAGACCTCAGTCCGCTTGATGTCGTTGAACTCCCGCCCGTCGTCGCCCGTCTTGAGTGCCACCACCAGCCGCACGCGGTACTCCTTGCCAGGTTCGGGGAACGGGGAGAGCAGTTGCTCGGTGGTGGTCAGCCCGAAGTCGGCCAGGTCGCGCTTGGAGTAGGCGATGGCATTCGGGCCGAACGTGTAGGTGCGAACCAGAGTCTTGCCGGTCTGTTCGCCCGCCGTGATCTCGAACCACATCCGGAAGGCGTCGTCGCCTTTGCGGGTAGTGGTGAATCCCCCGCTCAGCACGCGGGCGGTGTAAACGCCCGGCGGGAGCGGCGAGAACTCCGGGGCGGCTTCCGCAGTGTCGAAGTTATGGATGCCCCCGCCGTTGCCGGCGGCGGGCGGGATCTTCTGGTTGTTCAGGGTCGCGCGGAGCATCTCGTTGAAGTTCATCTCAGAATCTCGTGGTGGTGATCGCAGTGGTCCGGTCGGAGACCGGGTGAGCGTGTTCGGAATGGGTACAGCACGGGTCAATTCGCCTGCATTCGATTGCCGGCGGGGATACGGGGGCGAGCGGATCGGTGGCAGCAACCGGCCTGGTTTGCTGCTGTTGCCGGGCGGCGATACGGAGGGCATGGTCGTCACGCGCAACGGGTCGGGTGTGCTTGTCCAGGGCGGCACCCGGCCAGTCGTCCTTTGGGGGTGAAGGGTTAGCGGGAAGTTTTCTTCAACACTTCCCACGTCTCACGGTCCGGACAGCCGGCGGCGAGCCATGCCCGTAGTTCGGGCACAGACCACAGCACTTTCGCGCCGATGCGGGCCGGTCGTGGGAGCTTGCCTGCGGCGTCCCATGCCCGCACGGTGCGGAGTCCAGAGCTGAACATCTTGGCCACACCGTTCGCGCCCACCGCGAGCGGGCGGAGTTTCTGGCGACGCTTGCGGACAGGGGAAGCAGGGCGGATGGGATCAGCCATTGCACACCCCCTTCTGCGGTGTGGGCAGCCGGTCGGCGGTGGTGAGTTGGTGCGGGCGGACGGATTCGGCGGCGCGGATCAGCCGGCGGAGAAGATCCACTTCGCGCAATGCAACCGCTAGCCGCGCCCGAAGGTCTGGGGCGGGCGGAATGAGGGCAGCGGACGGCGGAGTGAGGTCAGGCGGCATCGGCACCTCCCGTGTGGGTAATGGTGCCGATGATTGCAGATAGGGTGTGAGCGGAGCGTAGCTTGCGCCGATCTCACACGCGGGTCAGTTGAACGGTGCCGTTCACCGTCGAAATGTTGAGCGGGCAGTTCACCTTCTGGAACACCCCACGGGTGTCCGAACAGAGTTGCCGGAATGCGTTGTCGGTGGTGTCGTTGTCCGACCCGTACACCTCGTCAATCACGTCCTGAACCGGCCGCGGTGCGGTCGGCACTCCCCGCGGCCGGTCCCAGAGCGACAGTACCAAAGCGTACCGTGTTCGGGCGCGCCCGAATCGAACTTCCACACCCCCGAATCGGAACCCATCCCCATCGAACGGCCCGTCCAGTTCGGTCGGCTCCTTCTTGTTCCCAGTTTCAGCTAACGGTGGCCTCGGAGCCGCGTCCGGAATGGTCGCCGCGGCTTCACGGCAGGAGTCTCGGAACTTGAACCAGTGCGATTGATCCGAGTTGCCCCACATTTCTTCCTCGAGAATTGGACTTCCCCACGGATTGTGGACAGCGTTTAGCGGTGGGGTCGGTTGTGCGTCCTCTCGTACTCGGCCGGGGCGACGTACCCCAGCGCGGAGTGCCGGCGGACGCGGTTGTAGAACA
>JANNVG010000239.1:0-3198 GCA_031414395.1 Fimbriiglobus sp. | reverse complement strand
TTCGCCGACTACCTGGCCGAGAAGGTGGGTCGGAAGGCGGTGTTCGTACAGAACCAGTGGGACAACGTGCCGGAGTTGCTGAAACGGCCGAACCAGGGGCGGGACGACGACATCGACATCGCCCTGAACGGGTTCGAGTACAGCGCCGAGCGGCACGCCGAGTCGCCGACCAGTGTGCCGTACTTCGTGTACACCTTCCGGCTGATCGGGCGGAAGGAAGACAAGACGGTGAACTCGTGGCACAACCTGGGCACGGGGGAGAAGAAGCGGGTGGGCGTGCTGCGGGGCACGGCCTCGCAGCGGTACATGGAGACGCGGTACGGCGGCAGTATTGAGGTGGTGCCGAGCGAGACGGTGACGGAGATGCTGAACCTGGTGAGCGAGGGGCGGGTGGACTGCACTGTGCAAGACTCGCCGGCGGCGGCCTACTACGTCGAGGCCGGGCGTTACCCGGACCTGCGGGTGGTGGACGAGCCGGTCGGCACCGGGTACTACGTCATCCTCACCCGGCCGGGCGACAGCGACCTGCGCGACAAACTGAACGCGGCCATTCGGGAGGCGGTGCGGAGCGGCTGGCTGCGCGAACTGTACACGAAGTACGGGCTGTGGAACGCCGCCCAGCAGCGGCTGCTCTACCTGTGCGAACGCCCGTGGCCGGAGGTGGCCGACGAGTTGACCGACGAGGTGGAGCAGCGGCCGCCGGTGACGGTCAAGTTCGAGAACGTCGCCGGCCACCTGTTCGCCGCCGCCGGCATGACGGTGTTCCTGGCGGTGGCGTCGTTCCCCCTCGCCGTCCTGGTCGGCATGATTGTGGCGGTCGGGCGGGTGTACGGCCCGCTGCCGGTGCGGTTCCTCGCCGGCGCGTACGTGGAGGTACTCCGCGGCACCCCGCTTCTCCTTCAACTGTTCGTCCTCTTCTACCTGATCCCGCAACTCGGCACGTACATCGGCCTGCCCTGGCTGAACCCGTGGCTCAGCCTGCCCCCGCTCGTCGCCGGCATCCTGGGATTGGCACTGAACTATTCGGCGAACGAGGCGGAGAACTACCGTGCCGGCCTGCTGGCCATCCCGAAGGGGCAGACGGAAGCGGCGCTGGCACTCGGCATGAGCCGGTGGCAGGTGCTGCTGCGGATCGTACTCCCGCAGGCGTTCCGCGTGGTGCTGCCGCCGGTGACGAACGACTTCATCGCCCTGTTCAAAGACACGGCCGTGTGCAGCACCATCCTCCTCGTGGAGCTGACCGGCCTGTACTACAAGTACAAGATGTATCCGGGGCTAGTGTTGGAACTGGCCGTGGCCGTCGGGCTGCTGTACCTGCTCATGAGCTACCCGCTCTCGGTGCTGGCCGGCCGGCTGGAAAAGCACTTCGGCAAAGGGGAGCGGTAGCCCGGTGCCCAAGCCGTTCGACGCCACCCTGAAGCAGCTCATCCGCCACCACCCGGCCGACTGGCTCGGGCTGATCGGCGTGGTGCCGCGCCGCCGGAGTGGGTGGACGCCGAACTGTCCACCATCTCGGCGTCGGCCGACACGCTGCTTCGGGCCGACGATCAGGTGTACCACTTCGAGTTCGAGGCCGGGCCGGACGACTCGCTCGCGGATCGGGTGCTGATGTACAATGTGGTGGCCCACTACCGCACCCGACTGCCGGTGCGGTCGGTGGCCGTGCTGCTGCGGCCGAATGCCCAGCGTGCCGGGTTGACGGGAGCGGTCGCCTACGGCCGACTGACTTTCGAGTTCGACCTCGTGCGGGTGTGGCAGCGACCGGCGAACGAATTCTTGCGCGGGCCGCTCGGGTTACTGCCGCTCACGGTGTTGGGGCAACCACCGAGGGGACAAACCCGCGAACAGGCGCTGCCCGAGCAAGTCGACCGCATCATCGACCGGGCGGTGAGCGAGGCAGGGCAGCAAGTGGGGGAGGTGGTGACGGCGGCATTCCTGTTGGCCGGGATGCACCAAGAGATGGCGTTCCTCCGGACCATTTTCGACAAGGGGATGACCATGATCGAGTCCTCGGCGTTCGCAGTGATGGAAGAGATTTATCGTGAGCGCCAAGCACGGGATATGCTCACGACACAGGGCACCATCCGTTTCGGCCCGCCGACGGAAGAGCAGGCGGCGAAACTTGCCGCCATTGAGAACCTGCCGCGGTTGAACCGACTCGCCGCTCGCCTACTCAAGGTGAAATCATGGGACGCGCTGCTACGGGGTCGGTAGAGGGGCCGTTCACGCCCTGCGACTACCGGCGATTCAACCTGATCGAGTCCTCCGCCTATACAGGTGATGGCGGTGTTGGCGATGGAGAGGCAGGCACGGGAAATCATCTTGAGGCTCGGTAAGATCCGCTTCGGACCACCGACGGAAAAGCAGGCGGCGATACTCGCCAGAATTCAGAACCTTCCCCGGCTTGATCGCCTCGCCCTTCGGCTGCTCAAGGTCAACACCTGGGACGCCCTGTTGAAGGGGCGGTGAACATGATCCGCATTACCGATCTGGTGAAGTACCACGGCACGGCCCGCATCCTCGACGGTGCCACGCTGACGGCCGCGCCGGGGCAACTCACCGCCCTCGTCGGGCCGTCGGGCGGCGGGAAAAGCACACTGCTCAGGTGCATCAACGGCCTGGAGCAGTTCCAGGGCGGCACCATCGAGGCGTTCGGGCACACGCTCGTCGGCGGGCAGGTGGTCCACCAGAAGACGCTGCAAGAGTTGCGGCAGACGGTCGGCATGGTGTTCCAGCAGTTCAACCTGTTCCCGCACATGACCGCGCTGCAAAACGTCATGAGCGGGCCGGTGTACGCGCTCGGCAAGTCGAAGGCCGAGGCCGCGTACACCGCCGAGAAGTTGCTCGACCGCGTCGGACTGAAGGACAAGCTGCTCGCCAAGCCGGGGAATCTGAGCGGCGGACAGCAGCAGCGTGTTGCCATCGCACGGGCGTTGGCGGTTGACCCGTCAGCCATCCTGTTCGACGAGCCGACCAGCGCCCTCGACCCGCAGATGGTGGGCGAGGTGCTGGCGGTGATGCGGGATCTGGCCGCCGGCGGGCAGACGATGATCGTGGTGACGCACGACACCGACTTCGCTAAGTGTGCGGCCGTGGTCCACAAGATGGTCGCCGGCAAGGTGGCCCAGAGTGGGACACCGGACGAAGTGCTGTGACGAGCCGCGACCGCAAGGGAGCGGCAGGAATTCCACCGCTCCC
>JANNVG010000238.1:0-5384 GCA_031414395.1 Fimbriiglobus sp. | reverse complement strand
GCCGGCGGCGGTGAGGAACTGGCGTCGGGAGCCGAACCGCGGCACGTGCAGGGTCATCGTGTGTCCTCGTCGCCTTCGATCTCTTTCCAATAGTATCGCCACACGAACCGGCCGATCACATTCCCAGAAACAATCCCCGTCAGCAACCCACCCATGGCCATACCGCCCCAGTATGGAAGGCAAGGCGTCGTGAGCAACTCGCACACCCCTGCGACGAAGAATCCGCCGACACAGAGGGCGAACACGACCCACCCGACGAACCAGTGCTTCGTCGATTTCTTCGCGTTGTCGTACCGGACCAAAAGTCCGAACACAACGACACCGCAGGTCAAGAACAGGTGCAGACCCACTGAAGACCAAAAGCCTGAAGTCACACTCCCCTCCCGCCCGACGTCAATCGGCATCAGGTTCGCCTTCCACCTCCTTCCTGTAGTATCGCCACACGAACCGGCCGACCGCAAGTCCGCAGACCAAACCTAACCCGCCGCCGGCCACGCTGCACGCCACATATTCCTTCGCCGGCGGCCAGTCGAACAGCGCCATAACGAACCCGGCGGAAGCGAATCCGCCGACGCAGAGCGCCCACGTCAGCCAACTGATCCACCGCTCCCGCCGCGTGTTCCTGTGAATGGAACGGATGAACAGCCCCATCCCGGCGATGCCCGTGGTCATGATGGCATGCACGAGCAGCGTGTCGAGTCTCACGGCAGCAGGTCCGCCACGCGGATGACGGCGTTCGGCACGGCGGTGGGAGTCACCGTGTCGGCCGGAGTGAGTGTGAGCGTGGTGGCATACCTATGCCCACGCGGGGCGGCGGGGTCGGCCACAGGGTCACGATACACCAGCAGTCGCGGGTCGTTCACGTCGATCACCCAATACTCGGGCACCCCCGCCGCGGCGTAGATGTGAACCTTCGCCCCGGTATCCATCGCCAGCGACGTGTCCGAAACCTCCACGATCAACACCGCCGCCCGCGGGGTTTGAACCAAATCCCTCGGAGAACCCGGCACGACGGCGAGGTCGGGACCGGGGTTGGTATCCAACCCGGTGATGAACCCTGTCTGAATGCGAACCACGAACCCCGGACGAAACAAGTCCTTGAGCACATAGTCAGTCAGTGAGACCGCCATGTCGTGTCGCGGGCCGGGGTGGGGCATGTGAATGAACTCCCCGTCGATCAGGATGACGAACTGGTCGATAAACAGTCCGAGGTCGGTCAACCGGCGGAAGTCATCGTTCGTGAAGCGATACGGCCGCGGGGCGACCGGCGGGGGCAGCCGCGTCGGGGCAATCGGCGGGGTGAGGAGTGCGGTCATCAGAGATCCTCCAACGAGCCGGAAGCGTGAGCGACGGGGTCAATGGCTTCGGCCCGTCGCTCACGCTTCTCGTCGATCTTACTTCGGCAGCGGCGGGGGGACGTTCTTGAACAGGTCGTGCAGCTCGGCCACCGCTTCGGCGGCGGTCCAGGTGGCCATGCCCGGCTTCCACACCAGGCTGGTGCGGGTGATCTCGCCGGCCTGCACTTTCTTGGCGATGGTCGGCACGTCGAACGGCCCAGTCTGGGCGCCGTTGAGGGCGACGTGGAACGTGACCGCCAGTGGGACGGGCGGCGGCAGCGGTTGACTCGTCACCGGGTTCGCCGCCGCGGCCCCCACGAACGCCGCCCCCATCTGATTGCCGATGGCGGCACCGGCCCCGAAGCCGACGCCCATGCCGGCCATGCCGCCGGGGTTCTTCGCCGCGTCGCGGATGGCCTCGGCGCTCTGGAACTTCGCGTACTGGTCGAGGTTGCCGAGCACGCCCATCTGCGTCCGCTTGTCGAGCGCCGCTTCCACCTCCGGCGGCAGGCTCACGTTCTCGACGAAGAACTGCGTGAGCGCGATGCCCATCTTCGCCAGTTCGGGCGCGATGCGGTCCTGCGCCAGCCGGCTCACCCGCTCGTAGTTGCCGACCAGGTCGAGAATCGGAATCTGCTGGGCGGCCATGGTGTCCACGAACCGCGACACGATGGCGTTGCGGAACTGGTTGGTGATCTCGAACGTCTCGAACATGGGGTCGGTGGCGACGCACTCGCGGATGAAGGTGCCGGGGTCGATCACCTTGAAGGCGTAGGTGCCGAACGCCCGCGCCCGGATGGGGCCGAACTCCGGGTCGCGCATCATCACCGGGTTCTGCGTGCCCCACTTCTGGTCCGTCCACTGGCGGGTGGACACGAAGTACACCTCGCACTTGAACGGCGACTCGAACCCGTACTTCCAGCCGAGGATCTTCGACAGGACGGGCATGTTGTTCGTGTCGAGGGTGTACATCCCCGGCGTCTTCACGTCGGCGAGCTGGCCCTCCTTCACGAACGCCGCCGACTGGCCCTCCCGCACGATCAGCTTGGCCCCGTTCTTGATCTCGTTGTCCGACCGCGGGAAGCGGTACGCCAGGATTTCGTTCTGGCTCGGCTCGGTCCACTCGATGATGTCAACGAACTCGCGGGTGAGCTTGTCCCACAGACTCATGGCGATGCCCTCGGGCGGTGAGGTGACGGGGTCAACTACGGCTATTCTGGGAGCGGAGGGCAGAGGGCGGCAACGGAAATCGGGTGAGGCACGAATAACGAGCCGTCGGTGCCCGGATTTGGCGTGGAACTGGTTTGGCCCGTGCTTAACCGACCTCGCCAACAATCGCAGTGACTTGTGACGGCCGCTTTGCAAGCAACCCGGCTACGTAGGGCACTTGAACGAACTGCTGAAACGCGCCCTCCAACCCATCCAACCCGTCGAACTCGATGTTCGAGGCTAGTTCGTCACCCCTCGGCGGGTCGAAGAATGCGAAAACTCGCAAGGCCGTGTCGCCGTCACCCTGTTCCGATTTCAGTTGACGGGAAAGGGCAAGACACTGGTACTTTGTGGATTCCCAAGTGAAGTCGGTGACGCGGATGTCGGTGAAGCGACTCAACCGTTGTGGCGTCATGATGCCCCATTCCATCATCACGCTATCGCCGGTGCCTTGAACACGAATGTCGCGGTGGAAACTTGCGAACGCCTCGAACAACTCCATTCCGACGGTGGGTGGCTGCTGGATGAAGGGAGTCATCGCCTCGGCGAACAATCTCACAGCCTCTCGCTCACTGACTGTTGGCATCGTCGCTCTCCATCACGGTGGACGCTAGCTCATCACGGCTCAAATCACTTCGATCATGGACGCTGTCAGTCACATGTAATGGTGAACGGGACGCCTTCGACGGCGAGGAACGCGAGCGCGTCTTCGGGGACGAGCATGTCGCCGTTCGCCCAACTTTTGAAGTTGAAGCGGCCGGCGAGCTTGGCCAGGGCCGACCGCTTGGCGTCGGTGTCGTGAAAGCGGATGAGGATCATAGTGGTATTGTTGCGTTGCGGCGCCGCCGCGCCAAGAGGGGGCCAGTTTTCGGCGCGATGCGGGTTGCTTCACCGGGTGAACATCCGCACGCGGCGGAGGTCCTTCGAGTGACGGGCGGCCTGGAGCATGAACGCCGCCCCCAGTACGGCCACGACGGCCACGAACGGGAACGGCGTCTCCCACCCGTTCAGGTCGTTCACCATCCAGACGGCGTTCATCACGATCCAACAGTTCATCCCGAGGTCGGCGTACACCGACCCGCGGCCCTCGCGGACGGCGAACACCAGCAGCACCAGTCCGCTGAAGACGGTCAACACCGCCGACACGTACGCGCCCGCCGGCAGCTTGGCCAGCCAGCAGGCGTCCATGGCGAACCAGACGAGCGTGTTCGCCGGGTCGAAGACCGCCCGAGAGATCAGCCCGGCGGGTGGCGGTGGACGGTCCATGCTCGCACTCTGAGGCAGAGGGGTCATCCGGCGGCCGTGCCGGGGGCGAGGAACCGCCGCATCTCCGGCTCCGTCCGCGGCACCGCGAACCACCCGCCGAGCAGGTCGTCGCCGGTGTCCGCCCGCTTCACATGCAGCACGCTCCCGCCCTCAGTGGTCGGTTCGGCTGCAACACAGTGCCGGCCGGCGGCGTCCGGCCGGTGAAGCGGTGGGTCGTTCAGGCGGCTTTCGCCGCCTCCTCTTCCTGTTTCAGTTCTTCGATGAGCGGCCACAGTTCATCGACCTCGTCGTGGAACAGGTTGCCGATAAGCACGTCCGTAATCAGCCCCTTCTTGTCCGGGTTGCGGCGGACCAACTTGCCGAAGTTCAGCCCGTCGTAGAACGCGCACACCAGCCGCCGCATCCGGTCCATACCGGTGGTGAACTCCTTCTCCCAACTCCGCAGTTTCGTCTCGCTCGTGTCGTTCGCCTTGATGGCGGCGTCAATCGCGTCCGCCGCCATGCTCCCGCCCTTCAGGGCCAGCAGCACCCCGCTGCTGTACAGCGGGTCGAGGAAGCCGAACGCATCCCCCACCAGGCACCAGCCGTTGCCCGCCGCCTTCGTCGCCCGGTACGAGTACTCCTTCTGCGCGCGGAACACGTCGCACCGAGTGGCGTTCTCGAGCCGCGGTTGCAGGCCGGGGCAGCGGCTCACCTCCTCGAAATACAGCTTCTCCAGGTCCTTCGGCCGGTCGGCGTTGAAGAGGTAGTCGTGGTCGGCCACCACGCCCACGCTCAGGATGTCGTCGTGCAGGGGGATGTACCAGAACCACCCCTTGCGGCCGGTCGTGGACATGACCAGCGTCGCCCCGCCGTTCTTCCCGTCGTCGCGGTACGCCCCCTTCCAGTACGTCCACACGGCCGCCTTCTTCAGTTGCTGGTCCCACTCGCGGAGGTTCAGGCGGTCGAGGATGAGCGACGACTGCCCGCTCGCGTCCACCACCACTTTCGCCCGCACGATCTTCTCGGGTTCGCCCTCCGGCTTCACCCGCACGCCGACGGCCTTGTCGCCCTCGAACAGCACCTCCAGCACCCGCGCCCCTTCGTGCACGTGTACCCCGTGCTTGCGGGCGTTGGTCAGCATCAGGTGGTCGAACTCGCTCCGCCGCACCTGCCACGTCTGGCTCCGCTCGTGCTCGTCGTGCTGGTCGAAGTAGAACGGCTCGCTCATCTTGCCGTGCTCGGTGATGAACTGCACGCTGTACTTCTTGGTGAACCCGCTCCCCTTCATGTGGTCGAGCAACCCCAGCCGCTCGATGATGTGGTAGGTGTACGGGATGAGCGACTCGCCGATGTGGAACCGCGGGAAGTGTTCCCGCTCGAACAGCTCCACCTTGTGCCCGTGCTGGGCGAGCAGCGTGGAGCACGTCGAGCCGGACGGCCCGCCGCCGATGACGACGACGTCGGTATGCGTTTCGGTCATGGGGAATGTTCTCCGATTGTTTTCTTCTCCGCGACCAACGGGAGCGACGTCGCTACCGTTGGTCGCGGTGGGGTGGTGAGGTTCACTTACACTCGCAAATCGCGTCCGCG
>JANNVG010000237.1:0-1765 GCA_031414395.1 Fimbriiglobus sp. | reverse complement strand
AGACCGCTCGCGGAGCGAGCAGAACACTAACCGGCCGGCAGCGTGATGCAGAACTGCGTGCCGCGGCCGGGTTCGCTGTGGCAGGCGATCTGCCCGCCGTGCGCCAGCACGATCCGCCGGGCGGTGGCCAGCCCCAGCCCGTGCCCCCCCGGCTTGGTGGTGAAGAACGGCTCGAACACCCGCGGCAGCAATTCGGCCGACACGCCCACGCCGGTGTCGATGACCGCCAGCACCACCGCCCCCACGTCCGCCCGCACCTGCACCGTCAGCGTGCCGCCGTCGGGCATGGCGTCTTGCGCGTTCAGCATCAGGTTGAGCAGGGCCTTCTCGAACAGTTCCTCGTCCACGCTCACGGCCGGCACGTCCGGGGCGGTGTGGCACACGATCTCGACGTTCTGCATCCGCGCGGTGGGCGACAGGAAGTCGACCATCCGCCCGACCAGTGCGGGCAGGTCGCACCGGCCGAGGGTGGGGGTGTCGGCGCGGGCGAACCGCAGGAAGTCGTTGGACAGATCGACCAGGCGGCGGCAGTCGTCGGTCAGGCGGGCCACGCGGTCAGCGGCGCGGCGCTCGCGGGGCGACTCCGGCGGGTCCAGGTCTTCGCCCAGCAGTTGCAGGTGGAGCGACAGGGTGTTGATGTGGTTCTTCAACTCGTGAATGAACCCGCCGGCGAGTTCGGCCAGCTCCAGGTATTGGGCGGTGGACATGAGCGTGTCTTTGTAGGGCGGGCCGTAGTTCGCCGTCAGGCGAACAAGCCCCGCCGTCTGGTTTCGCTGGCGGGGCTCGCGGTCCTGCGGACCGGCTCGGCCCGCCCTACCCGAACGACGGCATTTTGCCGGCCAGGATGTCCGCCTTCCACTGCTCTTCGAGTGGCCACCGCACGGCGCACGTGCCGAAGTCGGACATGAACTGATACCGCGTCAGGCGGTCGATGGCGGTCTGGATGAACGCCTTGTCGTGGCGGAAGGGCGGGCCGTGGCTGGGCAGCAGGAAGTCGGCGTCGGCGTCGCGGAGGCGGGTCAGGCTGGCGATGAAGTCGGGGATGTGCGACCCGTGGTGCGCGTCGATCACCCCCACCCCGCCGTCCTGGTAGATGTTGTCCCCGCTGAAGATCAGGCGGCCCAGGCGGAAGCTGAGCTGGCCGGCGGTGTGACCGGGCGTGTGCATCACTTCCAGCGTCAACTCGCCCACCTTCACCTCGTCGCCGTCCTTCAGCTTCTTGTCGATCTTGCACGCCGGCATCGGCACATCGACCCCCTGGGCGGTGATGCGGGCGTAGGTCTGCACCGGCTCGCCGGACTCGATGAGCGCCGCCGCCTTCGGGTGGGCGGCGGTCTTCGTCCGCAGGCGCTCGCGGGCCGACGCCAGCCCCTGCACGTGGTCCACGTCGGCGTGCGTGGCGATCACCATCTTGCACTTGGAGAGGGGGAAGTCCATCGCCCGGATGAGGTCGATCACCTCGTTCAGCGCGCCCTCTTCGCCCACGTCCAGCAGCACGTACTCGCCCCCGCCGTCGATCAGGTAGACGTTCACGCCCAGCGGCCGACCGGCCGCCAGGTTCAGCTCGATGACGTTCGGGAACAGGTACTTCCGGCGGGTCATGGAAGCGGGTCCGTGCCTGGGCGAGAGACGTGTGGTCGCGGGGTATTGTAGCGGGGCGAGGGGAAGACCTCACCCCCCGTCCCCCGCTCCCAGGGGAGACGGGGGCAAGTGGGACAGGGGTCTTGTCATCGCCGCGAGCTTGCGAGCGTGTTTAGGACGCTCG
>JANNVG010000236.1:0-3221 GCA_031414395.1 Fimbriiglobus sp. | reverse complement strand
CCCACTTCTCGCGGGGGTCTTTGCGCCGCAGCAGGTCGAGCACGGCGGTCGTTTTGCCGACGCCGAGGAAGCCGGTGATCAGGTTGGCCGGAATGGGGGTCATGGTGGGGATTCTACTCCGTCGCGTTCACAAACATACAGTGACCGTTCACCGGCGAGCCGAGCGGCGTGAGCCGCCGGGTTCATCAATCACCCGGCTCCTGACGGAGCACGGCTCGCCGACCGCCAGTCACGAGTGCCCCGGTGCTGTCACCCGCCCAGTTCGTCACCATCTGTTTCGCCGGCCTGTTCTGCCTCGCCCCGGTGTCGTTCTACCTGTGCTGGCTGGCCGGGGTGAACCGCCGCGACCGGCCGACGGTGGTGGCCGGGCACTGGGACTTCGCCGCCGTGTTGTGCGCCCTCGCCGGCTTCCTGCTCACCGGCGGGGTGCTGCTGCTGTCGCTCGTGTCGAGCAACGGCCAACTGTTCACCGGCGGGAACGTGGACCGGCTGAAGATGGTGTTCGAGGCGCAGTGGCTGACGTGGCTGGCCCTGTTCATCGGGTACGCGGCGCTGATCGGCATCGCGGCGACGGCCGGGGCGCGGGGGCGGCAGCGGTGGCTGGTGGTGTACAACCTGGACGCGGACACGGCCGAGCGGGTGATCGACAACGCCCTGGAGCGGAGCGGGCTGACCGCCAAGCGGGAAGGCAACTTGTGGGCCGACGACCGCCGGTTGGTGGAGGCGAAGACGTTCCACGGCACGGCCCACACCACCATCCGCATCGTGTGCCCGCACACCCGCCAGCGGGAAGAGATCGAGCGAAATCTGCGGAGCGAACTGGCCGGCGTCGAGGGCGGCCCCGGCCCGGCCGCCCCGTGGTTCAGCTCGGTCGCCGTCGGGTCAGTCATCCTCGTGTGCGGGTTCGTCGGGCTGATCGCGTACTTCGTTTTCTTCGGACGGTAAACGTGGTCCACGGGGTAGGGCGGGCGCGCCCGCCCTACAAATGCGGTCGGTGAAGCGGGGCAAGCTAGCGAATCTGTGCCCGTCGTGCGGCATCCCCACCCGCTCAGTACCCCTAGTTCTGACGACATTTTTTACGCCCCCCTACCCGTCGCGGCCGATCAATCCCCACGAACGGAAGCCCCAGGCCACGGAACCGGCCGGCGGGACCGACTCAGGCGAGGGAACGCACATGAAACGGATGATCGCGGCGGCGGTGGCCGTCGTCGGGCTGGCGGCGGTGGCGTCGGCCCAAAGCCCCTACGGGCCGATTCAGGGGGTGCCGACGGGCGGGTGCGGGGCGGGTGGGGCCCCATGCGGCCCGACGGTGGACGGGCGTGGGGCGGCGGCGTGCCGCGCGCCGTTCGCCGGCCTCGGCCTGGGCGGGCGCGGGTGCCGCGAGTGCGACCCGAAGTTCGGCCTCGCGCCGTTCTTCAAGAAGCTGATGTTCTGGAAGAAGGACCACGCCTGCGGCGGGTGCGGGCGGCTGCTCGGCGGGTGCGGCGGCGGCAACTGCGCCGGCCAGCCGGGCGGCGGCGGGGCCGGGCAGTTCAACCCGTACCCCGGCGGCGTGCCGGGCACCCTGGTGTTCCCGTACAACCCGTACGTCCGCAGCCCGCGAGACTGGTACGAGAAGTAACCGCTTCGCGGAAGTAGCAATTGGGAAGTAGTAAGGAGCAAGTGGAAGCAGGTGCGGCCTGTCTTCACTTGCTCCATGCTACTTCCCACTTGCTCCTTTGCCGCCGCTCCTTGCTACTTCCCACTTGCCCCTTGTTCTAACTGGTCGATCCGCGCCCGCAGCTCGAACGGCAGGGCCGTCTTCTTCCCCTGCTTGTAGTCGTAGCACACCACCACCGCCTGCCCCTCGGTGGCCAGTTCGTTCAGGACGGTGCTCACGATGCGGTGTTCGAGCGTCACGCGGTCGGGTTCGATGGTGATGACGCGGGCACCAATCAGCAACGTGTCCGGCCACTTGACCGGCCGCCGGAAGCGGGCATGCGTGCTGGCCACAATCGGCCCGACGCCGGCGGTGTCCATCAGGTCGAACCAGCCGACCCGCCGCAGGTACTCCACCCGCGCGTTCTCGAAGTGGCGGAAGTAGACCACGTTGTTCAGGTGGCGGAACGAGTCCATGTCGCCCCACGCGGCGTCGGCCGCGACCACCACCGGGAAGCCGGCCAGGAGTGGGTGTGTCATGACGAGATTGTAGTTGGGTGGAGCTATTCCGAAGACCTCACCCCCCGTCCCCCTCTCCCAGGGGAGAGGGGGTGTTCAAGTTGTTCAGGTCAACGGGAGTCCGCGGAAAGTCCGAAGGCCATCCGCCTTGAACACCCCCTCTCCCCTGGGAGAGGGGGACGGGGGGTGAGGTCTCCCGGGTTCGCCCATATCGTGTCCCCATGCGGAACCTGAAGCTCACCATCCGGTACGACGGCACCGACTTCGTCGGCTGGCAGACGCAGCCGGGAATGCGCAGCGTGCAAGAGACCCTGGAAGCGGCCATCGCCACCATCACCCGCGAGGGCCGCGTGCGGGCGAACTGCGCCGGCCGCACCGACAGCGGGGTCCACGCCCACGGGCAGGTGGCCAACGTGTTCAGCGGCACGACGCTGGAACCGGCCAAGCTGGTGAAGGCGATCAACTCGCAACTGCCCGACGACATGGCCGTGCTGGAATGCGAGGTGGTGAGCCAGGCGTTTTGCGCGAACAAGGGCGCCGTGGCCAAGCGCTACCGCTACGTCATCAACGACACCCGCATCCCCGACCCGTTCCTGCGGCGGTACGCGTACCAGCCGCGGCGGAACGTGAACCACGAGGCCATGCACCGGGCCGCCCAGGTGCTCGTCGGCCGGCACGACTTCCGCTGTTTTGAAACGGAGTGGCCGAACCGCCTGACCAGCATCCGCACCATTCAAGACATCGCAGTCACCCGCCACGGCGAGGCGGTCCACATCGAAGTGCAGGCCGACGGCTTCCTGTACAACATGGTGCGTGCCATCGCCGGCACGCTCTACCAGATCGGCCGCGGCTACTGGCCGGAAGCCAAGATGAAGGAAGTGCTGGACGGCATGGACCGCCGCGAAGCCGGCCCCACCGCCCCCGCCCAGGGGCTGTTCATGCTGTGGGTGAGATACTCGTAGCCGCGAGTCGAAGACGAGCGGCCGACCGGGTGGCCGACTATCGCCGAGAGTCGGACGGGGAGCTGGCGGGAGTGACGAGCGTGGAGTTGTGCCCGAGCCGTC
>JANNVG010000235.1:0-6554 GCA_031414395.1 Fimbriiglobus sp. | reverse complement strand
GGGGTGCGGACGCTGCCAACGAGGCCGATGCCCGAATCGAACGTTAACCGGGGACCGCAGTGACCGGGTGACCTGGAACCGGGACCGCAGTGACCGGGTGGCCCAACCGCCACCCGGTCACTGCGTTCCCGGTTCCATTGGAGGTCCGGCCGTGATCGAAGTCGTCGAATACCGCGGGTGGAAGAACAACCTGAAGCTGAGCAACGCGGCGTGCGAGTTGATCGTCACGCTCGACGTCGGCCCGCGGGTGATCGCCTACCGCCTGCCCGGCGGGTTCAACGTGATGAAGAACTACGACGGCATGATGGGCGGCACCGGCGAACCCGAGTGGCAGATCCGCGGCGGGCACCGCTTCTGGCTCGCCCCCGAGGACCTCACCCGCACCTACTTCGCCGACAACCGCCCGGTGGCGTGGGAGCAGAAGTCGGATTTGGAAGTGACCTTCACCCCGCCGCCCGAGACCGAGTACGGCGTGCAGAAGGTGATGACGCTGAAACTGGACGCGACGACCACCCGCGTGCAAGTCACGCTCACCGTCACAAACGTCGGCACCGCGGCGACCGACCTCGCCCCGTGGGGGCCGACGGTGATGGCCCCCGGCGGCGTGGAAGTGATCCCGCTGCCGGCGAAGTTCAACCACCCCGGCCACGTGAGCAACGCCAAGTCGCCCGCCGACTACGGCCCGAACCAGGAACTCGTGTTGTGGCCGTACTTCGACTTCGCTGACACCCGCTGGGCGTTCGGCGCGAGGTACGTCATGCTCCGCCAGGACGTGAACAAGGGGCCGACGAAGATCGGGCTGGCCCACCGCGAGGGGTGGGTGGGGTACGTGAACAGCGGCACGCTGTTCGTCAAGCGGTTCGACTACCGCGACGGGGCGGTGTACCCCGACCGCGGCACGCGGTATCAGACGTTCAGCAACGAGGACATGCTGGAGATGGAGACGGTGGGCGAGTTGACGACGCTGAAACCGGGCGAGTCGGCGAGCCTGGTGGAGAGCTGGGAGCTGTTCGGCGGCGTGCCCGACGTGAAGTGCGAGGCGGACGTGGACAAGTGGGTGAAACCGAAGGTCGGTTAGGTCATTATTCATCAGCCACGGATCGCACGGACGGACACGGATTCAGAGCCGAAGAAATTCTGTTCTCGGCATTGATCCGTGCGATCCGTGGCTGATTTGAAAGCGATCTGGCACTCACTTCGCGCCGCTCAGGATCCACTCCTTCACCAGCTTCTTTTCGGCGTCGGTCAATTTCTCCTTGCCGGCGGGGGGCATACTGCCGTCTTCGAGGGCTAGCCAGAGCGAACTCTTGTCCGGCTTGCCCGGCACCGCCCCGTCGCCGCTGCTCCCGCCCTTCACCGCCGACGCCAGCGTCCGCAGGTCCACGTCCGCCTTCGGCTTCGTGTCCCCGTGGCACATCAGGCACTTCGCCTTGAAGATGGGGAACACCTGTTTCTCGTAGCTGATCGCCTCCACCTTCGGCGGGTCGGGCTTCTTCGCTTCGGTCTTGGGCGTGTCGGGCTTCTTCTCCGTCTTCGGGGTCGTCGGTTTCGGCTTCGGCTCCGGCTTGGGTTCGGCCTTCTTGGGCGGCTCGGCCTTCGCGGTCGGCGGCGACGGGGTCGGGTCCGGCTGCGATTCGGTGGCGGGGGTGGCGTCCGGGGTCGTGGTCTTCGCCACCTCCGGCTTGCGGGGCGAGGTGAGCGCGGCCACCGCCCCGAACCCGAGGCCGCCGGCGAACACCAGCCCGACGATCAGGAGGAGCGGAACGGACGCGCGGGCGGCGGCGGGCATGGCGGACCTCGGCGGGGTGTGCGGGTGGAGTGTAGCATACCGTGCCGGTTGGACGCACGCCCCCGCCGGTGGTTCCGCCCGGTCAACCGGGGAACTGGTATTGCGTCGAGATCGTCGGGGTGGCGCCGAGGTGGGTGCAGACGAACGCGGCCACCTCACACGCCCAACGGTTGATGCGGTCGAGCGGCCACCCGTGGGCGAGGCCGAGGGCGAGCGCCGCCGTGTGCGCATCCCCGGCGCCGACTGTGTCCACCAGTTTCACCGCCACGCCCGGCTCCTCACTCCGCCCGTCAGCGGTTTGCAACACCGCCCCGTTCGCCCCGCGGGTGAGTGCCACCAGCCGGAATGAATAGCGGCGCACCACCTCGCGCATAAACTCGTCCGGCGTGCCGGTGATGCCCAGCACCTCGGCCACTTGCGGCAACTCCTCGTCGTTCAGCTTGAGCACGTTCGCCAGGGCCAGGCTGTCACGGACGATTTCGGGCGACCAGAACGGCGGGCGGAGGTTGATGTCGAGGATGCGGAGGGCGGTCGGGTTGGCCACACTCACCGCCGCGCGGATCGTCTGGCGAGACGTGTCCGCCCACTGGCCGAGCGTGCCGAAGCAGAGCACGTCGGCGGTGGTGGCGGTCGTCAGCAACTGTTGCGTCGTCGGGATGTGGTCCCACGCCGGGCGGTCGATGAACCGATACGTCGCCTTCTTCTGCGCGTCGTGCGTCACGATCACTTGTCCGGTCTCTCCGTCTGCTGCGGCAAGGTGGGTCACGTCGACGCCGTGGCTCACCAGTTGCCGACGCGCCTCATCCCCGAGCGAGTCTCGCCCGACGGCACTGGCTAAATACACCCGCACCCGCCCGCGGCCGAGTTCGGCACACGTACACGCGAAGTTGGCCGGCGCCCCGCCGAACCGCGGGCCGTCGTCGAACACGTCCCACAGCACTTCGCCGACCGCGAGAATGGTTTTCGCCATCACCGCCCCCCAAGTGGGCCTTGAGTTGTAGGGCGGGCGAGCCGACGCCTCGTCGGCGACCCCCGCCGCGAATCCCCACGGCGGGGGTCGCGGGCTACGCCCGTCTCGCCCGCCCTACATCGGAGCCGCAAATGACCACTCCGGCCATCACCGCACCCCGAGCTTGTGCTCGACCTGTTCGAGGGGCACGCCCTTGGTTTCGGGCACCATCGTCGCCACCCACACTAGTTGCAGCACCATCATGACGGCGAAGAAGGCGAACACCGCGCCCGGCGGGAAGGCGGCCATCATCGCCGGGAAGAAGCTGGCGAGCAGCGCCGCGAAGATCCAGTGGGTGAAGCTGCCGAGCGCCTGCCCGGTCGCCCGGTGCTGGTTCGGGAAGATTTCGGAGATGAACACCCAGATGACTGCCCCCTGACCGATCGCGTGCGCGGCGATGAACGCGAAGATGCAGTACGGCACGACGGCGTAGCTCTCGGTGAAGAACGCCCACGCGCACAGGCCGAGCGAGGCGATGTACCCGAACGAGCCGATGTACAGCAGCGTCCGCCGGCCGAGGCGGTCGATCAGCCACAGGCCGACGAACGTGAAGATCAGGTTGGTCACCCCGATGCCGACCGACTGCAACAGCGCCGCCTGATCGCCCAGCCCGGTCAGTTTGAAAATCCGCGGGGCGAAGTAGAGGACGGCGTTGATGCCGGAGAGTTGGTTGAAGAAGGCGATCAGGAATGCCAGCAGGATCGGCACCCGGAGCCGCTTGGTGAAGAACCCCCGCAGCCCGCCGCCTGTTTCCGACTGCGACGCCCCTTCGATCTCGGCCGCCAGCGCTTCGACTTCGACCACCGAAAGCGTCGGGTTGATCCGCCGCAGGGTGTCGATGCCCCGCTCGCGGTGCCCGCGGCGGAGCAGCCACCGCGGGCTTTCCGGGATGCCGAACGCCATGACCGTGTATAGCAGCGAGGGCACCGCCACGATGCCCAGCATCCACCGCCAGGCGTGTTCGGCCACCACCCGCTCGACCAGCCAGTTCGACGCGAACGCCACCAGGATGCCGAACACGATGTTGAACTGGAACATGCCGGTCATCCACCCGCGGCTCTTGGGCGGGGCGATCTCGGAGATGTACAGCGGGGCGGCGACGGTGCTCACGCCGATGGCGATGCCGCCGATGAACCGGGCGATCATCAGGTGGTACACGTCCGGGGCGACGGCGCACCACACGGCCGACACGAAGTACAACACGCCGAGCACCAGCAGCGTGTTCTTCCGCCCGAAGCGTTCCGTCGGCCACCCGCCCACCAGCGAGCCGAGGACGGTGCCCCACAGGGCGGAGCCGATGGCCAGCCCGTGCGTGAACGTGTCCAGACCCCACAGCTTCTCGATCGTCTGCTCCGCGCCCGAGATGACGACCGTGTCGAACCCGAACAGGAAGCCGGCGAGCGCCGACGTGAGCGCCCAGTAGAACAGGCGAGCATTCATGAGCGACTCGGGGTGGGGGATGACTGGGCGAGCCGTGCTCCGTGAGGAGCCGGGTCTGTGGTCAAGAACCCGGCACCTCACGGTGCTCGGCTAACCGAGCGCGGTCACTTCTTCGCCCAGATGCTCTTCATCGGGTAGACCGTCACCGACTTCACGGTGGCCGTGCCGCCGACGGCCGTGAACTCGACCTTCTCAATCGGCTTGCCGCCGTCCTTCCGCGCGGCCGTCTGATACACCGCGCCGTTTCCCCCCACCACCTCGTACATCGGGCGGTCCACCACCACCCGCACGGTGAACGCCTTGTCGGTCAGCGGCAGTGGAATCCCGTCGAGCGTCTGCTTGGCGGTGTCGTAGGTGAGCGTGTTCGCGCCGAAGGTGAGCTTCACCTCCTTCGCGTCGCCGGGCTGGATGGTGGCGACGATGTCGAGCAGTTCGCCCCCCTTCACTGACAGCGGTTTGTCAGCGGACACGATCACGTTCTCAGTCGGTTTCGCCTCCCCACGCAGCGTTTCCAGCTCCTTGATCGGCTCGGCGAACAGCCGCACGCCGTCCTTCGTCGTCTTCAGTGTCAACTCAATCGGCAGGCTGAAGCACTGGTTGAACGGCATGTTCGGCGTCTCGATTTGTGCCCAGCCGACCTGAATGACTCGCCCGCCGGGGACGCGGCTGAAACACTGGGCGGCGTAGAACGCCCCGTAGTGAACACGGTGCTTGCCCTTGTGGTCCGGGGTGAACGTTTTGCCGTCAAACGTGCCGACGGCGTACTCGGCGTTCGCGCCCATCAGCACCCACTTCTTGTTCTTGGCGTCGCCGTCCACCGGCAGCTCGAAGAACTCCGGGCACTCGTAGTAGCCCTCGATGCGGCTGGTCTTCTCCCACTTCTTCAGGTCGGTGCTGGTGAAGAACTCGGCGTAGTCCTTCTTGTCGGTCTTGGTGAACACCACCATCACCCAGTGCTTGCCCGCTTCGTACCAGATCAGTTTCGGGTCGCGGCCCTCGTCCTTGCGTTTCCCGATGACCGGGTTGCCGTCGATCATCTTCCACGTGCGGCCTTTGTCGGTGCTCACGGCGAGAGCTTCACCGGTGCCGGTGTCGGTGAACGCGGCCACCATCGTGTTCTTCCCCCACCCGCCGGAGTTGTGTTCGTCGACGTGCGCGCTGCCGCTGAAGCAGTGGTCTTTGGCCATCGTGCGGGGGTACAGGGCGTAAGGCAGTTCCTCCCAATGGAGCAGGTCTTTGCTGACCGCGTGGCCCCAGTACATGTTGCCCCACTTGTTCCCGAACGGGTTGCTCTGCCAGAACAGGTGGTACTCGCCGTCGTGGTACACCATGCCGTTCGGGTCGTTGTTCCACCCCTTCAGTTGGCTGAACCGCAACTGCGGGCGGAGCGCTTCCTGATACAGCGCCTGAGAGTAGCGAAGGGTCACGTCGTCCGACCCGACGATGGCGTCGAGCGCCTTGCTGTCGTCGGCGACCTTCTTCGCCGTGAGCTTGGCCGACTTGCCGACGAACGCCGTCACGTCCAGGTGGGCCAGCCAATCACTCTTTCCGTTCGCCAGGTTGATGTCGAAGTTGTGGATCAGCTTGCCGTCGATCTCGATGGTCATCCGCACCGGCTTGGCAGTATTGCTGATCGGGAACAGCAGGTGCTTCTTGTCGAGCTTCACCTCGCGGGTGCGGTCCACCAGCGTCACCACCTTCGCCTCGGTGCCGTCCTTGGTGTCGCTCTGCACGATGTGATCGACGTTGATGTGGCCCCACCCGCCGGTCGCCGCGTCCACGATTTGAAGCGTCACCTCTTTGCCCTTGAACTCCTTCACGTCCCAGAACACCGCCGACAACTCTTCGCTCCCACCCGACTCCGTGTTCGGCCCGGTGGCGGTGCGAACCACCTTGCCGTCGAGCAGCAGGTGTACGCACGTCTTGCCGTCGAACCCGCCGCCGCCGATGAGGAAGTTCAGGTACTCCCGTTCGACTTTGATCTTGGGCGAGGTGAGGGTGCCTGTGCTGCCGTCCCCGCCGGCGAAGCTGTTCACCAGCCCCTTGCCCTTGAACCCGCTCACGGCCATCTGGTTCGGCAACGTCCCCTTCGCCGGCTTGTCGCCGAACGCCTTGCCCTCGGCTTTCCAGTCGCCGTAAGTGTCGCCTTCGAAGTCCGCGATTAGGATGTCGGGATTTGCAGCGGCGAGCGGCAGGGTGAACAACAGGAGCAGTGCGAACGGGCGCATCCGAAACCCTCGGGGAGTAGGGGCGGGTGCGAACAGAGTACGTTTGCGGTGGAAGTGTGCAAGCGAACAGACCCAACGAGCCGCGACC
>JANNVG010000234.1:0-1558 GCA_031414395.1 Fimbriiglobus sp. | reverse complement strand
CACAACGGTTCCTGTTGCGTCATGCAGTGCAGTGTGCCCAGACCCCACACCAGATCGACGCAGTGGACGCCCACCACCTCGCGGTCGGGGAACAGCTCCGCCAAAATCCCCAACGCCACACAGTCGGCCGGGTCGTTGAAGGTGGGCACGATCACGATCCCATTGGCGATGTAGAAGTTGGCGTAACTCGCGGGCAGGCGCACGCCGTCGAAAAACAATGGGCGGGGCATGGGCAGCGGCACGACGGTCAGCTTGCCGCCGTCGGGCGTGACGAACCCCCGCAGGCGGTCCAGGTTCTCTCGCAGCGGGGCGAAATTCTCGTCCGCCTCGTTCGCCTCTTCCACCGCCACCACGGTCGTCGTGTTCACGAACCGGGCCAGGTCGTCGATGTGCCCGTGCGTGTCGTCGCCCACGATCCCGCGGTTCAGCCAGATCGTCGAGTTGATGCCCAGGTACTCGGCGAACACCGCCTCGTATTCGGCCCGGTCGAACGGCGGGTTCCGCTGTTGCACGGTGCTGAGCAGGCACTCTTCGGTCGTCAGCAACAGCCCGGCCCCGTTCACGTCGATGCTGCCGCCTTCGAGCACGACTCGGTGCCCGTTGCGTTCGGGTTGCACTCGCGGGACACCACGCCAGCCGGCGACGTGTTCGGGGATGCGGTCGTCGTACCGCCAAGTGGTGTACTTGGCCCAGGCGTTGAACCGCCAGTCGAGTGCCACCGATTGCCCGCTCGGGTCCTTCACGAAGATCGGCCCGGAGTCGCGCACCCACGAGCGGTCGGTGTCGCTAACCCAGGTCGAAACGCGGCCGACGTCAGCCCCCGCCTTAATCATCAAAGACCGCACCTTTACACCCGTCGGTTCATCCGCCACGATCAAATTTATCGGCTCAAACTGACTCACCGCGCGGACGATCTCCGCGTAAACTGCGAGGATCGGTGAGAATTTGCCCGGCCAGTCGGAGCGGCGGTGCGGCCATGCCAGCCATGTGCCGCGGTGTGGCTCCCACTCGGCGGGCATTCGGTACGGCGGGGGCATAAGCGATGGGCCTCGGGACGGACCCCGGTGGTTTAGCCACAGTGCGGCTCATCGGCCCGCGAATCGGCCGAACTCACTCCCACTCCGCCCAGGTGGGTCTGTTCCGAATGTCGCCCCCCGCCCCGCCGCCCGGCACGACGCCGGCGTCGATCCTGTTGGTCGATGACGACCCCGAACTGGCCGCCGCCCTCACCCCGCATCTGCAAGGGTGCGGGTGGGTCGTGCGGTATGCCCGCGACGGCGAAGAGGCACTGCGGTTGGCCGACGCCGGGTTCGACGCCGCCGTGGTGGACATGATGTTGCCGCGGCTGAGCGGCTTTCAGGTGGTGCAACACCTGCGGGCGCGGTTCGGCCCCGGCGTGCCCATCGTCATGTTGTCCGAGTTCGACGCCCCCGAACACCGCGGGTACGCCTCCCTCGTCGGCGTCACGTCGTTTCTGGCCAAGCCGTTCGCGCTGAATGAGTTGATCGGGTTGCTGACGCAACTGTTGGCGAGCCGAGCGGCGTAAGCCGCCGGGTTC
>JANNVG010000233.1:0-2739 GCA_031414395.1 Fimbriiglobus sp. | reverse complement strand
CCCCCCCCCCCCCCGCCGGTTCACCATGTTGTCACCATCTGTCTGGACAGGGTGAGCGGGAATCCTGTTGTGGTCGGGGTGAACTGTGGGCAGAATTGGGCCGTATCAACGAACGACTCTCCGCACACGCTCCCCCACCGTGACCGGACTCGTCCCATGAAGTTCGCCTGCCCAGGGTGCGCGGCCGAGATGTCGGCCAGCCCGCCCAAGCCCGGTCGCTTCACCATGAAATGCACCAGTTGCGGCGGCGCGCTGGTCCTCAAAGTCAGCCTGATGACGCCGGCCGACGAGAAGGCCACCATACAACGCGAGAAGAGCCTCGCCACGTTCGCGTCGAACCCGACCGCCGACCCGAACGCCACACAGGCGTCAATCACCGAGAGGCCACCCCGCCCGCCGGCCGACCCGGACCAGACGGCCCCGTCGATTGCCGGCCGCGACCGCCCGGACGCCGACCCGGACCAGACCGCCGCGTCGCTGCCGGGGCGTGCCGCCGCCGACTCCGAAGACACCGAGACCACCCGCGGGGCGGCGCCGCGGGCCGACCGCAACGACCAGACGGTCGTGGCCGGGCAGGAGAAGTCGGCGGCCGCGGACGCCGGCGACGACAAGTCCGACTTCCCCGGCTATGAGGTGCTGAAGCCGCTCGGCAAGGGCGGCATGGGGTCGGTGTACCTGGCCCGGCAGGTGTCGCTCGACCGCTCGGTGGCCCTCAAGACACTGAACGCGGAGTGGGCCAACGACCCCGGCTTCGTTTCGCGGTTCGTGCGGGAGGCCTACGCCGCGGCGCAGCTCACCCATCACAACGTGGTGCAGATTTACGAACTCGGCCGCGACGGGAACGTGAACTACTTCAGCATGGAGTACGTCCACGGCGGGTCACTCGGGGACCGCCTGCGGAAGCTCGGCAAGCTGCCCGCCGACGAAGCCGTCGGGTTCATCATTCAAGCCGCCAACGGCCTGCGGTTCGCTCACGACCGCGGGATGGTCCACCGCGACATCAAGCCGGACAACCTGATGGTGAACGACGAGGGCGTCGTGAAGGTGGCCGACATGGGGCTGGTGAAGACGAGGGGCGTGTCGGCCGAAGAAGACGCCGGCGGGGGCGGCAAACGCACCGGCGACGGGTCGGGGTTGGGCGGCCTGCCGGACGTGACGCGGGTCGGGTCGGCGATGGGGTCGCCGTCGTACATGGCCCCCGAGCAGTGCCGAGACGCCACCACCGTGGACGGTCGGGCCGACATCTACAGCCTCGGTTGCACCATGTACGCACTCCTCGCCGGCAAGACGCCGTTCCAGGGCAAGACGGCCGTGGAGGTGATCTCCAAGCACCTGAACGAACCGCCCCCGCCGCTCGCCCGAGTCGCCCCGCAGGTGCCCAAAGACCTGGGCGCGATTGTGGACCGCACGCTGGCGAAAGACCCGGCCGACCGCTATCAGAGCATGGGCGAGTTCACCGGCGCGCTGAAGGGGTGGCAGGAGGCGAGCGGGAAGAGCGTGGGCAAGCCGACCGTCGAGCAACTGACCGTGTTCGAGGCGTTGACGAAGCAGGTGGCGAACCAGCCGCTCGGCCAGTGGGCCGGGCGTGCCGCCACGTTCGGCCCGATCCTCGGCACCCTTGCGGGCGTCGTCGCCCTGTTCATCAACCCCGTGGCCGGCGGCATGATCCTGCTCGGCACGCTGGCGGCGGTCGTCGGCGGGTTCGTCACGAGCGGCATCCTCACCGGCTCGCACGTGTTCCGCAAGGCCCGCGAGTGGGCGTTCGGCGCCCGCTTCATCGACTGGCTGACCGTCGGCGTGGTGGTGCTGCTGTTCCTGGTCGGGCTGTATTTCAGCGGGTTGCTCATCTTCGGCGTCATCGGCATCGTCATCGGCATCGTCATCGGGGCGGCCGTCGGCGTGGGCTTCGGGTACGGGCTGGCAAAGCCGGCACACGACAAGGCGAGCGAGCAGAAGGACGAACTGGAGTCGCTCGCCAAGCGGTGGCGGCTGGCCGGCATGGACGAGGATGAGGTGCGGAAGTTCGTGGCGGAGAACGCCGGCGACCGCTGGGAGAAGGTGTACGAGCTGATGTACGGCTACCCGGCGAAGGTGCTGGCCCGCACCGAGCACGCCGAGAAGGTGGCCGGCCGGCCGAAGTTCGCCGCGTGGCGCGACGGACTGATCGCGCGGTTCGAGGCGATGATCCAGAAGCGGAAGGACGTGAAGACGAAGAAACTGCTGCGGCAGACCGAAGCCGCCCGCCTGAAGGCGACCGGCATGGGCGACGCGGAAGCCGCGGCCCTGGCCGACGACGCCGCCGAGGACGTGGTGGAGCAGGGCAAGGTGCTGCAAGCCGCGAACGCCGACCGCAAGAAGAAGGTGAACGTGCGGGAGATGATGAGCCGGTACGAGAAGGCGAAGAGCATCCCCCGCCGCCCGCGGACGCCGTTCCCGATTCGTATCCTGAAGTCGCTCATTCGCCTGCCGTTCGACCCGCGGTTGCGGCTGCTGGTGGGGGCGCTGCTGGTGGTCGGCGGGCTGATGTGGGTGAACCAGAACACGGCGGCGGCGGAGCAAGTGAAAGCGGGGGCAGCCCCGGAATCGGTGTGGCCGAAGGTTCAGGATCTGGCGTTGAACCCGAACCCGGAGAAGCACCTCGCGGTGAGTTGGCTGCCGAAGGAAGTGAGTTCCTGGTTCGACACGTTCAACCCGCTCGTGGCCGGGCTGCTGGTGCTGCTGACGGGGTTCACGACTCGG
>JANNVG010000232.1:0-4912 GCA_031414395.1 Fimbriiglobus sp. | reverse complement strand
CCCCCCGCCGGGGTTGAACGGCTACCGCCGGTTCTTGAACTTGGGCGGGGTGAGGCCGGGGGCGGACGCGGGGTAGGCACTCGGCGGGTGGTGCCCGCCGAGCGCGTCCTCGTCGTCGCCGGCCGGCAGGGGGGTGTCGCGCAGGTCGCCGGTCGCCTTGTTCGTCGCCCAGCGGTACACCTTCTGCGCCGCGTCCGTCTGCTGCTTGATCGACGCGCTGCCGGCCGGCAGGCCGAACGTCACCCCGCAATACTTCTGGAGCACGCGGGCGATGGCCAGGCCCGTCTCGCGGTTCTGCTGGCGGCCCAGCCCGCGGAGCACGTCGAGCGCGGTGTTGTCGTCCGGGTCGGCGGCCAGCATCACCTCCACGGCGATCAGCCGCACCGGGCTGGGCTGGTCCGGGTCGGTCATGCGGTCTTGCAAATTGGGCGGGATCAGGTGCTGGTTGCGGAGCAGCAGGGCCAGCTCCAGCCGCAGCACCGGGGGCGTCTCGGCGTCGGTCACTTGCCGGCCGAGTTCGGCCGCCAGGCCGGACGTGCCGCCGCCCGTCAGCACCGCGTGGTAGTGCGTCACGAGCGTCCGCACACACCGCTCGGACAGCGTGCCCGGCTCGGCCGCCCAGTTCATCAGGTCGCACAGGCTGCTCACCGGCAGGCGGCCGGCCGCCTCGGGCAGCGGGCCGTCGTTCGCCAACTGCGGGTCGGCCAGGGCGGCCCGCACGGCGTTCCGCATCACCGCCCAGCGGGCGTCTCCACCGACGAACAGGGCCTCGCTCGCGGCGGCCCGCACGTCCGGCGACGGGTCGCGGAAGCACTCGCCCAGCACTTTGCCCACGTCCGACGACTCGGCCGTCGCCACCGCCCGCAGCGTCGCCGCCCGCACCTCCGGGGCCACGGCCGTTCGCCCCACTTCCAGCACCACGGCGGCGGCATCCCACCGCCAGTGGTCGCGGTGGCGCAGTGCCGCGAGGCCGGCCAGTTGCACCTCGGGGCGGGGGTCGCCGAGCAGCGGGAACGCGAGGGTCGGGTCGTCGCGGACGGCCGTGTACAGCGCCCGCACTTCGGGCAGGTTGGCGATGCCGTCGGTGGTGCGGGGCCAGTGCGAACGGGTGAGCAGGGCGGTCGTCCACTTCTTCGCCCGGCGGCGAGGTTCGACCCCGGTACGGATGAAGTCGTGGCACACGAGCAGGCCGACGGCGACGAACAGGAGCAGGCCGAGGCCGAAGCGGGCGAACGGGTCGGGGGCGTCGTGGGTGGCGAACCACAGCCAGCCGAGGGCGATGAGGTACAGGCAGATGACGGTGGCGCTGGCGGGCGGGCGCCAGGCGTACCGCGACCGCACGAGCAGGGCGGAGCCGAGCACCTGGGCGATGGCCCCGATGGCCAGCACCACCGACCCGCGGTGCAGCGCGGCCGCGCCGAGCACGGCCGGGGGGACGAGCAGCAGGGCGAGCGTGACCGCCAGGGCGGTGCCGCGTGTGGCGGGGGTGGCCGGCCGGTCCATACGTGCGGGTCGGGTGCGTGTGTTCGGGCCGCGAAGCATAGGTCACGTTGCGACCGCCCGCAAATCGGTGTGCGCCACTCGCTCCGCGAGTGGCCGGGTTTGATAGGGTGGCTGACACTCGCCGAGAGTCGGACGGGGGCCTTCGCCTGGGAAGCCCGCGTGGAGCGTGTGACGGCGTTCACCAACTCCACGTTCGTCACTCCGGCCGAACCCCCACTCCGACTCTCGGCGAGAGTCGGCCACCCTATCAAACCCGCCCTCGTATCGTGTACCCCGTGCCCCCGGAGGATTCCCCATGACCCCGCCGCGCCTTCACCCGGCCGATTCGGTGCTGGTGGTGATCGACGTGCAAGACAAGCTGCTGGCGAAGATGCCGACCGCCGCGACTCTGGTGGCGTCGGTCGGGTTCGTGCTCGACGTGGCGAACCTGCTGGGCGTGCCCGTGCGGGCGACCGAGCAGTACCCGAAAGGCCTCGGCCCGACCGCCGCCGACATCCTCCGCCGGTTGCCCCAGCCGGTGCCGGCGAAGACTGCGTTCAGTTGTTGCGGGGCCGACGGATTCGCGTCGGAGTTGAAAGCGCTCGGCCGGCGCACCGTCGTGCTGGTCGGCATGGAAACGCACGTGTGCGTCGCCCAGACCGCGCTCGATTTGCTGGCCGAGGGGTTCGCCGTGTTCCTGCCGGTCGATGCCGTGAGCAGTCGGTTCGACCTGGATCACGCGACGGCGTTGCGACGGTTGGAAGCCGCCGGTGCGATCCCGACGACGGCCGAGGCGGTGGCGTTCGAGTGGGTGCGGGACGCCGCCGACCCGCAGTTCAAGGCGGTGAGCAAGTTGGTCATCGACCGCGTGCGGTAGGTGTCTTGCTGTAGCCGGCCTCTGTGAGGCCGGTCGGAACCGGGGTCACAGACCCCGGCTACAGCAGGCACACGCCGTCACCACTTCATTTCCAGGCGGGGCAGCGGCTTGTTCTCGCGGCTGGCGAGCCAGAAGCGGGCGGCCAGCGCCACCACCGCCACCGCGTGCAGCACCAGCAGCAGGTTCAGCCAGAACGTCTGGTGGACCAGGTACGTGTTGGCCGTCTGCCCGGCGCGAACAGCCAAGTCCCGCTTGTCGCCGGCGGTCGGGCTGTCCGCCACCTTCTGGGTGTACTCGAACCAGGCGAAGTTGTTGATCGCCCGCTGCAGGCTGAACCCGCCGAACGCCTGGAACCACAGGACCAGGAACGCGAGCACCGCCAGCCCGCCGAACAGCACCAGCCGCCACTTCCACAGCGGCGGCAGGAAAGTCAGCTTGGCCGTGGGCGGGAAGGTGGCCGGGTCGCGGACCACCCGCTCGGCGGCGAACAGCAACACCGCCAGCAGCAGCAGGATCAGGTACAGCAGCACCAGCCAGTCACTCCGCAAGTTGGCCGCCTTGTGCCGCTCGTCCTCGCCCGCCCCCGCCAACCCCTTCTCCAGCCGCTCCCACTCGACCGTCTTGGGGGCATTCGGGTCGCCGACGCTGGCGAACACCGCCCCCCACCCGTTCTGGCTCATCACCGAGTGCCCGCCGAGCTTCATCTCGGTCCACGGGAAGAAGGTGAGCACGAACGCCAGCAGGACGCACGCCACCGGCACCCAGTCGAGCCACTTCGGGTCGACGGCGAACCCGAACCCGCGGGTCGGGCCGTCGGGCGCGCTCGGGGGCGGCGGGGGCAGCGTCTCGGTTTTCAGGCCGGGCGGAACGGACGGGTCAGACATCGGCGAGGCTCCGGTCTTCGGGCCGGGAGAGGGCGGCGGGGGAACGGGTGGGACGGGTGGCGGCGACGTGCCGGCGGACAACCCGCCGCCCTCGGCCACCCCCGCGGTGTACTTGGGCGGCACGCTGACCGCCTTGCCGCAACTCGGGCACGGGGCGTCTTTGCCGGCGGCGTCGTCCGGCAACTCGACCGTCTTGTAACAGCTCAGGCAGATCTGCCGGATCACGGGCGACCTCGCGGGGGGACACGACCGGAGGTACGTTACGAAATCCGGGCGGAAAGCGGAACGGGGAAATGACGACGGCACACGGCGAGCCGGGAGCGTGAGCGGCCGAGTGGCGACATGTCATCGCCTGATCGGGTCGATTGTTCCGAGAACCACTCGCCGCTATCGTAGGAGTCACAGCCGCTTCGGGTCGGAACGAGATCAGGTGCCCTACGGTGGATCCCATGAACCGCACCAGCCGCGAACACCTTCTCCGGCTGATGTTCCTGATCGCCACGGCGGCCGTGACCTCGGCACAACCCACGCCCGCCGATCTCACCGCCCAACAGTTCAGGGAGGCGCTGGCCGGGAGATCCCTTACGCCCCCTGGTGGAACGAACTCGCGCGGAGGCATGACAATCGCCCCCGTCCCCCCAGCTTTCCAGCCGACGGACCGCTTCACCGGCCAGGAGAGTGAATTCCAGAAACACAGCCGCCGGTTGGAAGGGATCGTGTCCCAAATCAAGGCGCGTGCCGCGCGAGGTGGTGAACCGGCCAGGGCTATTGCAGAGTTCACATTGCGGTACTGTTGAGCAGGTCGAGGGCCTCCTGGGGGTGGATTTGCAACCGCTGCGTGGCCGCTCGCACACTCAGCGCGTCCACGCCCGCGAGCAAATGAATGGCCGCGTTCCGCAACCCCGCCAGCACCTGGGCCGAGGACCCCTTCCGCACCCGGCAGTGATCCTCGTCGAACGTCCCATCCCGCACGTGATGCAATTGGTTCTCGATCCGCCAGTGGGCCCGAATCCAGTTCCCCAGATCGAACGCGGTCGCCTGGGTCGTGTCCAGGCTCGTCACGTAGTACTCCACCTCCCGCGTCTCGACTCGTCGGATCCGCCGCACCCGCTCGATCCGGATCACTGGCCTGGCGTTCACGAACCCCCACGACTCGATCAGCCGGCTGAGCAGCCGGCGACTCTGCACCGTGCGAACTTCGATCCGCCCGTGCCCCTTGTTGACCGTCTGAGCGGTGCTCACGTCCGGGTCCGGGGACTCCACCGGGGGAAAAATCCGCCGTGGGGTCCAGCAGGGTGGCGATCTCTCGTCGGAGCGTGGGTTGATTCTCCTTCACGTGCAACAGGTAGTCCGCCCCCTGCTGTTTCAGGGCTTCGGTCACTTCCGTCTGGCAGAACATGGCATCGCCGGTGATGACTTTGCCGGCCATCGGCACGAGGCCCAACAGTTGCAACGCGGCTTTGTGCTCGTTGGTCTTGGCGTCGACGCGAATCTGGCCGACCACCGCTTGGACCGTCGGCGCGAACAGGGCGAGCAGGTGAACCGCGGGGACGTCGCCATCGTGGGAGCCTCGCAGGGTCTTGCCATCGAGGGCGAAGTGATCGCCCAGATCGGGGCAGCGTTGCAGGATCCAATCGCGGAGGACGGCTTCCAAGGCGTCGGCATCGAG
>JANNVG010000231.1:0-4242 GCA_031414395.1 Fimbriiglobus sp. | reverse complement strand
CTCCCCCCATGTCGGCTTCCGCTGCGCCCGCGACGCCCGTTAGAGACCCGGATGAGCGACGCCGAACTCTAGGCGATCACTTCCTTCACGACGTGCCCGTGCACGTCGGTGAGGCGGAAGTCGCGCCCGGCGTAGCGGGACGTGAACTTCTCGTGGTCCAAGCCGAGCAGGTGCAAGATCGTCGCGTGCAAGTCGTGGACGTGGACCTTGTTCTCGACCGCCTTGAACCCGAACTCGTCGGTCGCGCCGTAGGCGGTGCCGCCCTTCACCCCTCCGCCCGCCAGCCACACGCTGAACCCCCAGTGGTTGTGGTCGCGGCCGTTGATCTTGCCGGCGTTGCTGCCGGGCGTGGGCATCTCCACCACCGGCGTGCGGCCGAACTCGCCGCCCCAGATGATGAGCGTGTCCTCGAACATGCCGAGCCGCTTCAGGTCGGAAATCAGCGCGGCGATGGGGCCGTCGATCTCCTTCGCCAGCCGGGTGTGATTCTCCTTCAGGTCGTCGTGGCTGTCCCACGGCTGCACCGGCGCGTGCGACACTTGCACGAACCGCACCCCCCGCTCCACCAGCCGGCGGGCAATGAGCAGGCTCCGCCCCTGGGCGTGGCTGCCGTACCGCTCCCGCACCTCCTTCGTCTCCTTGTTTACGTCGAACGCATCCGTCGCTTCCATCTGCATCCGGTAGGCCAACTCGTAGCTCTGGATGCGGGCCTCCAGGTTCGGGTCGGCGTCGCGGGCCTGCTGGTGAGCCTTGTTCAGCTTCATCAGCAGGTCGAGTTGCTTCCGCTGCGTGCCCTCCGTCGCCGCCTTACTGCGGATGTTCTCGATCAGCTTCTCCGGGTCGGTGTGCCGGGTGTCCACGTAGGTGCCTTGGTAGATGCCGGGCAGGAACGCGCTCTGCCAGTTCTGGCTCTCCATGAGCGGCATCCCGGACGGGCACATGGCCACATACGCCGGCAGGTTCTGGTTCTCGGTGCCCAGGCCGTACGTCACCCAACTGCCCAGGCTCGGCCGCACCAGCCGGCTCTCGCCGGTGTTCATGAGCAGGAACGACGGCTCGTGGTTCGGCACGTCGGCGTGCATACTGCGGATGACGCAGATGTCGTCGATGTGCTCGGCCGTCTTGTCGAACAGCTCGCTCACCTCGACGCCGCTCTTGCCCCGCTTCTTGAACTTGAACGGCGACGGGAACGCCGCCCCGGTCTTGCGTTCGGTCTTCAGGTTCTCTGTGGGGAGCGACTTGCCGACGTACTTGTCGAGCGCCGGTTTCGGGTCGAACGTGTCCACCTGGCTCGGCCCGCCGTTGGCGAAGATGTGGATCACCCGCTTGGCCTTCGCCTGGAAGTGGGACGGCCGCGGGGCGAGCGGGGCCACCGGGTCGGGCACCGTCGTCGGACGGCTGTCCTTACTGTCGGCGGCGAGAAGCGGGTGCAGCCCGAGCAGGCCCATGCCGACCCCGCACCGGGCGAGCAGGTCACGACGTGAAATTGGCAGCATGTTGAGTCTCCAATGATCCGCGACCGCGAGGGTGCGGACGGGGGTTATTTCAACTTCTTGGCCAGTTTCGCGGCGAACTTGGCGTGCTCGGGAGACGCCAGCCCCAAGCGGAGCGTGGCGAGCAACCTACGGGCGGTGCGGTCGAACACGCCGGCAGCGTCGAGCCACAGGCCGGGGAACACTTTCGACTTCAGCACGCCGTCGGCATCCGGCTTCATCGGGGTGAAGCGGTCCTTCCGGCGACCGAACCACCGCACTTCCCGCTCCCGCACGAGGACGACCAAATACTCACGAACTCCGAACTGCTCGTAGTCGCGCAATTTGGCGTGCAGGTCGATGTGGGCAGTGCTGTTGGAGATCTCGACGGCGAGTTCGGGCGCTCCCGTCAAGTAGTCGCGCTCGTTCACCCCGGTCTGCCCGCCAGCGTCCGGGATCACGATCAGCGATTGGTCCGGTTGGGGTTCGCTGTCCTCCGACATGATCGCCGTGTTGTCGGACAACACTTCGGTTCCTTCCGTGGCGGCTGAGAAGGTGAAGAGCCAGCCGCCAATCAGGTTGTTCGGGCGGCTGTGGCGGAGGCTGACGGGTGAAGGCAAATGAACCACCCCACTGATGAGTTCGGCGCGGAAGCCCTTCGGGGTCTGCTCGTACAGGGCGTGAAACGTCTTCTGGTCCATCCGCTCGCCGTTCTCGAACGGTGGGACGTACCGCGTCGGCCCTTTGGCCACCCGCGACACTGACGGCATCGGCTTCATGGTTCGCTCCTGCCCGCTCCCTTGCGGTCGCGGCTCGTCGGTCAATCCACGAACGCGAACTCGTTGCTCATGAGCAGCACCTGGGCCAGTTGCTCCCACGCGGTCAGTTTGCCGAGGCCCGGCTTCTCCTTCTCGGCATCGGCCACAAACGCGGTCGCCAGTTCGGACTCGTCCTTCGTCGGACTGCGGCTGAGGGTCGCGCGATAAAGCTGCTTCACCTTCTCGGTCGGGTCGGTCGCCTTCGCCACCTCACTCCGGGCGACCGCCGCCCGCGCCGCGTCCGCCACGAACGGGCTGTTCAGCAGGAACAGCGACTGCTGCGGGACGGTCGTCTGGAACCGCTGCGGGGTGTGCTGCTCCGGGCTGGCGAAGTCGAACGCCTGCAACGTGCCCGGCAAGTTCTGGCGGTCGATGTACCCGTACACCGCCCGCCGCTTGCTGACGGGCGATTTGAACAGATCGACCGACCGGCCGTACAACGTGCGGTCGAGCGTGCCGGCGGCCGACAGCAGCGAATCCCGCACCGCCTCGAAGTCGTGCCGGGTGCGTGGGAAGTGTGACAGCCACTTGTTCTCCGGGTCGGCCTTCGCCGCCTCCGGGCTGGTGGTGCTGCCGCGGGTGTACGTGTCGCTCAGCATGATCCGTTTGTGCAGTTTCTTCACGCTCCACCCGTCTTCGACGAACCGCAGGGCCAGCCAGTCGAGCACCTCCGGGTGCGACGGGCGCTCGGTTCGCACCCCGAAGTCGCTCGCCGTCCGCACCAGCCCGGCCCCGAAGTGCCACGCCCACACGCGGTTGACGAACACGCGGGCGGTCAGCGGGTTGTACTTGCTGGCGATGGCCTGCGCCATCTCCAATCGCCCGCTGCCGTCCTTAAACGCCTCCCGCTTCTCCCCGCTCACCGCCATCGGCATCCGACGCGGTACCTGCGGCCCGCGGTTGCCGGGGTTGCCACGGAGGAACACGACCGGCTCGCTCGGCCGCGGGTTGTCCACCATCACCATCGCCCGCGGCGGGGCGGCCGGCGACTTCGCCCGGTACTCGTCGGCCTTCTTCTGGAGGGCGGTCACGGCGTCGCGGTCGGCCCGGTTGAACAGTTTCGCCTCGGGCGGTTGGAAGCCAAGTCCGCCGGCCAGCCCGACCACGCCCGCCTTCTTCGCCGCCATCCGCTTCTCGCGCTCGTCCACCACCGCCTTTTCGAGTTTGCTGTGCTCAGCCTGGAATTTGGTGTACTCGGCCGCGTTCTCCGGCTCGCCGATTTGCGGCAGATCCTTCGGTTCGGTGCTGCTCGCAAACACCCCGTACAGGCTGTAGTAGTCGGCCGCCGGGATGGGGTCGAACTTGTGGTCGTGGCAGCGGGCGCACGTCACCGTCAGGCCCATCAGCCCGCGGGTGACGACGTCAATCCGGTCGTCGGTGATGTCGTGGATGTTGTTGCTGAACCGCCGGCCGACGGTGAGGAAGCCCATCGCGGCGAGCGGCCTCTTGTCGGCCCCCAGGTCGAGTTTGTCGGCCGCCAACTGTTCGATCACGAAGCGGTCGAACGGCTTGTCGTCGTTGAAACTGCGGACGACGTAGTCGCGGTAGGTGTACGCATACGGGTACGTCCGCTCCTCGGTGAACACGTACCCCTTGCTGTCGGCGTAGCGGGCCACGTCCAGCCAGTGCCGGCCCCACCGCTCGCCGTAGTGCAGGCTGGCCAGCAGATTGTCGAGCAGTTTCTCGTAGGCGTTCGGGGAGGTGTCCTTCTCGAATGCGTCCAATTCGTCGGCGGTCGGCGGCAGTCCGGTCAGGTCGAAGTACGCCCGTCGGGCAAGTGTCCGCTTGTCCGCTTTCGGCGCGACGGGCAATTTCTGCTCGACCAGTTTGATGGCGACGAACACGTCGATCGGCGAGACGGAAGAACCTACCCCCCCCGGCCCCCCCCCCCCGCGGGGGGGCGGGGGGGGGGTGTTTTTAACCCACACACACCACCGCGGGGGGGGGGGGGG
>JANNVG010000230.1:0-4329 GCA_031414395.1 Fimbriiglobus sp. | reverse complement strand
GCCAGGCGCTGGCGCGGTTCACCCGCCCGCCCGGGTGCGGACGGCCAACTGGAACGACACCTCGGCCACCTTCTGCTTCTGCTGGCCGGCCGACAGTTGCCCCGTCACCCACCCGTCCGGTGAGTCGAGCGGGAAGGTCACTTCGAACGACCGCGGGTGCGTCTGCCCCGTCCAGGTGAACTCGACGAGCGGCTTGGGCACCGTGCCGCCGGGCACTTCCAGGTGCAACTGCACCACGCTTTCCCGCGGCACCGGCCGCACGATGTACCCGCCGCCGAGCAGTTCGGCGTCCGGGTTGAGCGCCCGGCACAAGGTGGCCACCCCGCTGAAGGCGTCCGGCACATGCGCGTACACCAGCAGTCGCGCCCGCTGGCCGGGGGCCACGTCGAGCGGGCCGAACACGCTCAGTTGCACCGCGTCGGCCTGCTTCTTCCAGAACAGCACCGACCGGGCGGCGCGGGCGGCGGAGGTGTCGAACGCCGGCGGGGCGGGGATTTCGACCGCCGTCCGGGTGCGGGCAGGGGCGGCGGACGGCATCCGCCGTTCGACGGGCCGGGGGGCCGAGACCGGGGCCGCTTTCGGCTGGACCGGGGGCGGGGTGTCGAGGGAGTCGTCGTCGTTGATGACCGGCTGGTGGCGGCTGACCGGGAAGTCGTCGAAGTCCACCACGTCGGACGCCGGCGGCAGGTCGGCCCGGCGGGTGTACGACCGCGACACGCTGGCCGAATCGCCCAGCGCCGCCAGCGCCTCCATCCTCACCGTGTGGAACGACTTCGACGTGGTCACGTCGGCGGCCAACTCGGGCAACTCGGCGATGGCCCGCAGCTCCGCCCGCACTTCGGCGAAATCGGCCGGCCGCTCGTCGGCGGATTTCCGCATCAGCCTGTCGAGCAGGTCGGCCAGGGGTTGCGGGACGGCCGGGTTGCGGGTCCGCACCGGCACCGGCGAGCGGGTCTGGTGGCCGATCACTTTGTCCGACAGCCGCTCCTCGGGGAACGGCGGCAGGCCGGTGAGGGCGAAGTACAGGCAGCCGCCGAACGAGTACAGGTCGGCGGCGGGCGAGCCGACGGTCGGGTCGAGCAGGCACTCGGGGGCGGTGTAGTCGATCAGGGCGGCCGACCCGCTGGCCAGGGCCATGGTGTCCACCATCGACCGCTCGTCGGCCACGTTGTCGGCCAGGATGCCGCCCAACCCCAGGTCGAGCAGCCGCGGCTGGCGGTCGTGCCCGAGCAGCAGCGACTTCGGCCGCAGCAGGCCGTGCGGCAGGCCGGCGGCGTGCAAGTGCCGCAAGCCGTCGGCCAGCTCGGCGAACAGGCGGGCGGCCTCGGCCGGGGCGAACGGGCCGCTGGTGAGCGCCAGGCGGTCGAACGTCTGCCCGTCGGCCCACGGCCACGCCAGGTAGTGCCGGCCGGCGGCCGTGTCGATGTCGGCGAACGGCACGACGGCCGGGTGCGGGGGCAGGGCGGCGAAGGTGTCGAGCCGCTTGCGGGCTTGCAGCACCCGCCAGGTGCTCCGCAGGGGCAGCAGGCGGAGGGCGAACCGCCCGCCGTCGCCGCGGGCCACCGCCCGGTAGCAGGTGCCGACCGTCCCGCTGCCGACCGGCTCGACCAGCAGGTAGCGGCCGACTTCGAGCGTGTCCGGGCCGTCGACGAGCGCCCGCTCCGCCTGGTAGGTGGACAGCAGGCCGTGCTGGGCCAGGTGGTCGGCCAGCAGGCAGGCGTCGCCGTCCGGGTTGCGGGCGAGGAACTGGCGGCGGGCGTCGGCCGCCAGTTCGGCGGCGAGCGCGCCCACCCGAACCAGGCCGGACAACAGCCGGTCGGCGTCGGGCGTCAGGGCGGGTGCGACGGCGGGCATGGCGGGGCGGCGGGGAAGCGGTTGGCCGAACCGAATGGCGTACTATAGAACGCTCTGCCGGGCGGCGCAGCCGGCCGGGTTGAATCGAATGCCCGCGGCGAAATATTTTCGCCCGACGGTGGTAGAATGAGGTAGCGGGCGGTGACACGCCCATCACTCGGGGAAACCAACCATGAGCGGACCTTCGCAGCGGGCGAGCGGCTCGACTGACCAGCCCAAGCGGAAGCCGAGCGCCATCGACCTGTCCACCGCCCGGCAGATGCTCCCGCTGGTGCGGTCGATCGTCCAAGACATCGTGGATAAGAAACAACAACTGGCCCACCTGAGCGGCGAGCAGGACACGCTCGACCGCGAGCGGCGGAGCCTGACGTGGGAATCCCGCCGCCGCCGGTACTCGCTGACCGACGACCTGAACACGGCCAGCAAGGCGTACTCGGCGGCGATCGGCGAGCTGTCGCAACTGGGCGTCAGCCTGGTGGACGACTCGGCCGGCAGCGTCGAGTTCCCCACCCGCATCAACGGCCGTCCGGCCGCCTTCTCGTGGCACATGGGCGAAGACGGCGTGCGGTACTGGCGGTACGCCGGCGAGGAGCAGCGGCGGCCCATCCCCACCGACTGGCAGCACGGCACCGCCCTGCGTTCTCGCGCCGAATCCTAACGCGACCGCCCCGACCGGCCCGCTGGTGAGGATTTTTCGGCCGGTCGCTTGCTCTGCCCGGTGGCGTGACCTAGATGTTGGGTGTTCGCGGCGGACACGGGGAGGCCAACCCCGCACCCACCCGGACGGCGGACCGAAGACTTCAATCGGATCGCCCCAACGTCGGCTTTCTCCGTTCCGAGGGGGGAACGGTTTTAGCAGCCAGGCAGACCGAAGGGATGGACGGGACCCGACAGTTCGCTTGGTAGCCTCGGCGGCCGGAAGGTCGCCGAGGTTTTTTTTTTCGTGCGCCGGGGGCGTGAGCGACCGGTGTACCGCTGCCCCGACCCTTCGCACGCTCCACTCCCATCCGCCCCGCCCCACTTCACTTCGTGCCCTGGTCGTCCACCCCGCGCTTTGCTCTTCTGGTAGTCGCTCGTCTCGATCCCGAACCGCTCCCGGCTCGTCCGGCGGCGTCACGCGCTCGCCGGCGGCTCGCGGCGACTACAACAGCACCTTCCCCCTCGTCGCCGCGGTCGCCATGCTCATCGCCGTCGTTCTGCTGGTGGTGTCGTACCTGTTCGGGGCGGTGCCCTTCGGCTACTTGATCGCCAAAGCGAAGGGCGTTGACCTGTTCAAAGTGGGCAGCGGGAACATCGGCGCCACGAACGTCGGCCGCGTGCTCGGCAAGAAGTTCGGCATCGCCGCGTTCGCCCTCGACTTCCTGAAAGGTGCCATCCCCGTCGCCGCCGTCGTGCCGGTCGCGGACCTCTTCGACCCCACCGCCCGCGACGGCTTCGGCCACGAGTCGGCCCTGCGGGTGATCGCCGGGTTGCTCGCCTTCCTCGGGCACCTGTTCCCCGTTTACCTGAAATTCAAGGGCGGGAAGGGCGTGGCCACCGGCGCCGGGGTGATGGCCGTGCTGGTGCCGGTGCCGTTCGCGGTCGCGCTGCTGGCGTGGGTGGCGGTCGTGTTGGCCACCCGGTATGTGTCGCTCGGCTCCGTCGTCGCGGCGGTGGCGCTGGTCGTCGCCCGTCTGCTGAACACGCCCAACGCCTTCGCCTTTCCCGAGTGGATCGTCACGGCGTTCTGCCTCGTCGGTGCGTCTCTGGTGGTCGTCAAGCACGTCGGCAACATCCAGCGGCTGCTGGCCGGCAGCGAGAACAAAATCACCGACGGCATCTTGCGGCCGATCGCCCTGCGGGCGTTGCACCTGCTGGCCGTCGGGTTGTGGTTCGGCAGCGGGGCGTTCTTCATCTTCGTCGCCGCCACGCCGCTCCTGACCGCGTACAAGGAGGTGGTGAACGACCCGCCGAGTTACCGTACCGCCGGTCTCGCTGTGGTGCCGCCCGACGCCACCGACGAGCAGAAGAAGCAGCTCGCCAGCGCGCTCGGCGGTGTCGCCGTCGCGCCGCTGTTCCCGCGGTTCTTCGTGCTGAGTGCCCTGTGTGCGGGAGTGGCCGTCATCACAGCCGAGGGACTTCGGCGGATGAAGCGGACGAAGATCCAGAAGTGGCGGCTGTGGCTGTGTGTGGTCGGGGCGGTGCTGGTGGCGGTCGGCTGGCCGCTGTCGGTGTTCGTGGCCGAGTTGAACGCCCAGCGGTTCGAGTCGCCGGAGGCGCAGAAGTTGTTCAACCCGTTGCACGGGGTCAGCCTGATGGGGAGCGCGATCACGACGGTGGTGGCCGGCGTGGTGCTGCTGCTCGGGGCGATGATGCCGACGGGTACGACCCCGAAACCTCACCCCCCGGCCCCCTCTCCATGATGGAAAGGGGGTGTTCTGAAGGGGGAAACGCTTTCAGCCTTCGCCGCGAGCACAGCGAGCGCCAGAGGCGGAC
>JANNVG010000229.1:0-3363 GCA_031414395.1 Fimbriiglobus sp. | reverse complement strand
CCGATCTTGTTGCCGTTGGCGCCACTGGTGATGGTGTTGTTCGTAACCGTTACGCCGTTGGTGTCCTGCAACCGGATGGCGTAGGGTTCATTCGTACGGAAGGTGTTCCCATCGATGACATCATTCGTGACGGTGGTGCCGCTGTTATTGCCATTCAGGAACACGCCGCTGGTAATTGTGTTGGATTGAAGGACGTTGCCACCCGACAGGTTCGCCGTCATCAGTTCAAAGAACCGAAAGATCTGACTGTTCGTGATCGTGGCTTTGCCACCGTTCACGACAACGTCGCCAAGGTTCATGTTGCTCATCTGAACCGTGGTGGTACCCACGTTGATGCTGTACTTCGCCAGAGTGAAGTTCAAAAATGCCGGGTCACCGGTTACGATCAACGGTTTGCCGATGAACACCGATGTTACATCTGGTGTCGCGCCGGCACGGATGACGATAGTGTCGTTATTGGCTGCCGAGGACACTGCTGCGGTCAGCGTGTGCTTGTTCGAGGCGTCTTCGGTTTGGCTGGTAGGGATCACATTAATGACCGCCGGTACTTCCCGACCTTCCAGTGACTCCAACCGCAGATTCGTTCTCCGCTGCAACGTCATGACACTGTCCCATCCTGGTGTGAATTGAATCAGCCGGGATTATCCGAAAGACCGTCCCACACCGCTAGTCGAGTTCAGGGAGCACGAGCCCAGTGCTGTGCACATGTTGTCTGTGCCTAAGTTGTGCGGTGGGATCGGGTTGAGCTTGCGCCGGGGTTTCTGATCTGGTCATCTGGAGGTGAGGTCACGTCCCCACCAGGCCAGGAGGCCGCCATGATCCTGCCACCCGAGCGTCGAGTCGACCGGCCCCAATCCCCGACCGAACTCGCCAGCAGCCTTCTCCAGCGTCTGCCCCTGGCCCACGCAGCTCTCTCGCTCTTTCGTTACGCCCTCGATCCGTCCGCGTTGGCCGATCTCTTCGAACGGCACCGCGGGCGATCCTACGAGAGCGTGGTGACCTTCCCGCATCTGGTGGCTTGGCTCTTCGACGCCCTCACTGATGTCGGCTCGGGACGGCAGGCCCATCTCCTCCGCGACCGCACCAGCATTCCGGGTTGCAACGAGGCCTTCTATGCCAAGCTGCGGCGGATGCCCGTGTCGCTGTCCGTCGGCTTCCTTCAGGACACCACGACCCGGCTCGCCGAACTGTTCCCCGTCGTCGTGAACAACCCGGTCCCGTCGTCGCTGCGTCGCTTCGAGGTGCTGCTGCTTGATGGCAAGGCGCTCAAGCAGGTGGCCAAGCGGCTCACGTCCACCCGTGGCACGGCGGGCCGGTTGCTCGGCGGCAAGCTGCTGGTGGCCTATCGCCTGCGGGACGGCCAGGTGATCGACATGGCCGTGAACCCGGACGGCGAAGGCAACGAGGCGGCGTTGGTGCCGGAACTGGCGACGCGGTTGCGTCAGCGGCCCGGAGTTCGAACCCTGTTCGTGGCCGATCGACAGTTCAGTTCGCTGAAGGCGTTCGAGCAGTTCGCGAGCGAAAACAGCCATTTCGTGGTGCGTCATGCCAAGACGCTGACGTTTGCCGCCGACCCGGAGCGTCCGGCGGTGAAGCATCACGACGGTAACGGCCGTGTGGTGACCGAGGAGTGGGGCTGGGCCGGGAAGGGAGGGCCGGCCGGTCGTCGCGAGGTGCGGCGGGTGAGCGTGACGCGGACCGACGACGAGCCGCTCCTGGTGCTGACCGACCTGCTCGACAGTACGGCGATACCGGCGACGGACGTGCTGGCCGTGTACCGGAAGCGTTGGGACATCGAATCCACCTTCCGCGACGTGACGGAGGTGTTCGCCCTGGGCCGCTTCGTGGGCAGCACGGCCGAAGCGACGGTGTTCCAGGCCTCGCTGGCGTTCGTGCTGTCCAACCTGCAGGCCGTGCTGAACGGCTTCATCGCCGCGGATCGTGGTTGCGACACGGAGGACCTGTCGTTGCGTCAGATCCGTGGGGACTGGCACCGGCAGTTGATCGCCTTGAAGGAGTTGACGACGACCGCGGATGTGGTGGCGGCGATCCGTCCGGCGGTGACGGCGGAGGAGTTGCGGGCCGAACTGGTGGCGTGTTTGAACGGGCTGTGGCGGAAGGGCTGGGCCAAGACACGCAACAGGAAGCCGCGCAAGCACAGCGTCCAAGCGAAGGGCAGCGGAGCACACACTTCGGTCGTCCGCCGCCAAAATCAAGCCAAACCCACTCCGGACTGCTAAGCCAATCATGTGCACAGCACTGGCCTCGCCCTCCCGATGAGCCACATTGACTGCCAGAATCAGTTGTCGCAGCCACTTTTTTTGCTCTTCCAGCAGGAACGAGTCTGACCGTATTCTCCGTCTACTTCTTTGCCCGACTGAGTTTGATGGTGCTTTCGTCACCTCTTCCTCAATCGTGTGGGAGGTGTAGGAAACACTCAGCGAGAACCCTTCCATTGTTGGATCTGCTGGCCCACGGGGTCGGTTCCGGTGCGCTGTTTGTAGTCGGCGTAGGCCAGGAACACCAACGCCCCCAACATGCCGTAGCAGACCATCGACGCCGTGATCGAACTGCTGAAGAACTTCAAAGCACTGCCCGCTGAGGCCTTGAGTTTGATACGCAGGCCGTTGATGTCCACACTGTAGATTTCATCGAGGACTAGGTGCGACAGAAACCCGAGCATCACCCCGACGGCCAGCACGTACCGCGTGGACTGCACCGACTCCCGGCAGTCGTAGGCCAGATAGACACACAACCCGGAGATAAGCATGGCCGGAATGCTGTGGAACATACCGCGATGCACCGAAATCCTCTTGAACAGTTCCACGGCCCCGTAGCGGATGAGCAGGTACGAAGCAGCCAGGATGGCCAGCACGGCCTCGTGGTTCAACCCGGTATTGAGAATCCGGTTGTACAGCAGCAGTGGCACGATGGCCGCCGCAAGGCCAGAGAGTTCCCGTACAGGCACGCCGGTGTCCGAATCCAGATCCGGCAGCATCCCACCCACGGCTGTGAGTCCACCGGCGAGGAAGGCGGTTTCAATGGGGTGGCCGAGCAGTTTCACCGTAGCGATGCCGTAGGCGATGCCACTGAGTGTGGACACACTGATGTGCATTTTGAATCCGGCCATGGCGCAGCCCCCGCACTTTAGCAAGTGGGCTGCGGATACCGCCGCTTGCCAAGGGTGTCAATGGCGCCACCGCCTTCTGTAACCATCGGGAAGATCACCACTTGTCGATCCTTGACACATTCCCTGTCCGTTGCGAGATTAACTTTGCTTCAAAGGCCCATGCTTGATTGGTAGGCGCTACATGATTCGTTTTGCGTGCCCTACGTGTAGTGCGACCTTCACCGTGGGCCTTG
>JANNVG010000228.1:0-2475 GCA_031414395.1 Fimbriiglobus sp. | reverse complement strand
CCCCCCCCCCCCCCGGTTCACCTTCCACTACTTCTTCCTCTCCCACAGCCGCACGGCCCCGTCGCGGCCACCGGACATCAGGTGCAGCGGGGCGTTCGGGTCGTGGTGGGTGAACCGCACCACGTGCGCCACCGGGCGGTGCGCCAGCACCTTCCGCACCTCCTTGCCGGTGTCCGTGTCCCACACCCGCACGGTGCCGTCCTGTCCGGCGCTCGCCAGGTAGCCGCAGCACGGGGTGAACGCCAGACTCCACACGCCGTACTCGTTCCCGTCGAGCGTCTTTTCTTCCTTCCCGCTCTCGGCATTCCACAGGCGGATGGTGTTGCCCCACCCGCCGGTGGCCACCCTCTTGCCGTCGCGGCTGAACGCCACCGCGTACACCGGCCCGCGGTGCCCCTCCAGCTTCAGTTGCGGCGCGGCCGACCGGCCGTCCGTGTCCCACACCCGCACCACCTTGTCCGACCCGGCGGTGGCCAGGGTGTGGTGCGCGCCGCCCCCGGTGGGCGAGAAGGCGATGGCGGTGAGGGACGACCCGTGGTCGAACACGCGCACCGACTTCATCTCCTCGTTCAGCAGGCTGAACACCGTCACCATGCCGTTCCGCTCGCCGACGGCCAGGTAGTCGCCGTCGGGCGAGTACGCCACCGCCCGCACCCCTGTGCGGCCGGTGAAGATGTCCCGCGACTCCTGCGTCTGCGTGTCCCACAGCTTCACCGTGCCGTCGTCGCTGGCCGTCACGAACTGGGTGTGATTCTTCGGGTGGAATTCGATCCCCCACACCGGCCCCTTGTGCTGGTTCACCGTCACCTTCGCCCGCTTCGATGTGCCCAGTTCGCTCAAGTCGTACAGCCGCACGGTGCCGTCCTCGGTGCCCACGGCCAGCGTCTTGCCGTCCCCGCACGCGGCCACCGACCACACCGACCCGAACTCCCCGTCCAGGGTGAACTTGGCCGTGTCGACCGCCGGCTCGCCGACCGCGGGGGCCGGCGGCGGGGTGACGGCCGCCACCTGTTCGCCCGGCACCGTCACCACCGTCGTCTGTTTCTGCCCACTGAAGACGCCCCACGAGACCACCGCGCCGACGCCCAGGCCGAGCACGAACGGAATCGCCAGGAGTGCCGCCATCTTCCGGCGGAACTTCCGTTTGCCCACCTTCGACAGGTGCGCGCCGGGCACCACCGGGCAGGGCACCGACGGCGCCGACTCGCACGCCCCGTTCAAGTTGGTGGTGTGTGCGGCCAGCACCGCCGCCACCTCCGCGGCCGTGTCCACGCGGTCGCCCGGCGACTTGGCGAGCAGCCCGTCCACCACGTCTTCGAACCACTCGGGCACGCCCGGGGTGAGCTTCCGCAGCGGGCGGTGGGGGGTGTCGGCCACCTCGCGGAGGACGGCGAGCGGCGTCTTGCCGTCGAACGGCGGCTTGCCGGCCACCGCCTCGTACAGCACCACGCCCAGGCTGAACAGGTCGGCCCGCGCGTCCACGTCGTCCCCGCGGGCCTGCTCCGGGGCCATGTAAAGGGGCGTGCCGGACACGTACCCGGTGCGGGTCAGCTTCAGGTCTTCGGCGGCGCGGGCGAGGCCGAAGTCGGTCAGCTTCACCTTGTCGCCGGCTTCGATCAGGATGTTGCCCGGCTTCACGTCGCGGTGAATCAACCCCTGCGCGTGGGCGGCGGCCAACCCCGCGGCGGCCTGAGCGCCCATGCGGGCGGCGTCCGGCACGCTCATCTTGCCCACCCGCCGTAGCCGCTGCTCCAGGCTCTCGCCGTTGATGAGCTGCATCACCAGATACGGCAAGCCGCTGCGTTCGTCCTCGTTCACCTGGTGGACGGTGACGATGTTCTCGTGGGTGACGGACGCGGCGGCGCGGGCCTCGCGGCAGAACCGCTGGCGGGCCGTCTTGTTGCTGCTCAACTCCGGGTCGAGCACCTTCAGTGCCACGTCGCGTTGCAGGTCGGGGTCGAAGGCGTGCAGGACCACCCCCATGCCGCCGCGGCCGATCATGCGGATCACCTCGAACGGGCCGAGGGTGCCGATGCGGTCGGGGCGTTCGGTGGGCGTGAGGAAGTCCAGGTCGTCGTCCGGGTCGGGCAACGCCTTGTACGCGCCGGTGCGGGTGACTTCCACCACCACGCGGTCGATGGCCTTCCACAAGCTGGCCGGCGGCTCGTGCAGGGGCAGGTGCCGCACGGCCGCGGGCAGGGTGGCCACCTCCCCGGAGGCGACCGACTCCATCACCCCCTGGCAGTCGGGGCAGTCGCCCACGTGAATCGTCACCTCGTCCGACTGGGCCGGGTCGAGGTCGCCGTGGATGAGCGATTGCAAGTCCCCCCGCGACGGGCAGCGGCCGGCGGCGGGAGGGGGCGTGCGGGTGGAGGTGGGGAGTGGCATAGTGGTTTCTGACAGGCGAGGCGCGGGGGGGGGGGGGGGGGGGGGGGGGGCGGGCACCCCCCCGCGCCCCCCGCCGCCCCGGCGCGC
>JANNVG010000227.1:0-2514 GCA_031414395.1 Fimbriiglobus sp. | reverse complement strand
GGGGTCGGTCATCATCTCCGGCGGCCAGGTGGAGATGAGCGAGCAGCAGTGGGGGTCGCGGAAAGGCCCCCGCGCGCACCTGCTGCTCAAGTTGAAGCGGAAGCAGCAGCAGGGGACCATCAAGAAGGAAGGGCCGGTCGAGATCACCCTGCCGATCACCCTCCGCACCCTGTCCGAGGCCATCGGGGTGAAGCTGGGCGAGCTGGCCAAGCAGTTGTTCAAGGAGACGCAGCAACTGTACGGGGCCACCTCGCAGATCGCCTTCGACGTGGCCGAACTGATCGCCATCAACAAGGGCATCACGCTCGTCCAGAAGAAGCAACTGTCGCCGAAGGAACTGCTGCTCGCCGAGTTCGAGAAGCAGGCGAACGAGGTGGACCCGGAGAAGCTCCGCCCCCGCCCGCCGATCGTCGTCATCATGGGCCACGTAGACCACGGAAAAACGAGCCTGCTGGACAAGATCCGCCAGCAGTACGGGCTGGCGTCCGACGTGGTCAGCACCGAGGCCGGCGGCATCACCCAGGTGCTGCGGGCGTGGCGGGTGGAGAAGGACGGCAAGCCCGTCACCTTCCTCGACACCCCCGGCCACGAGGCGTTCACCAAGATGCGGGCCCGCGGGGCGAACGTGACCGACATCGCCGTCATCGTGGTGGCCGCCACCGACGGCGTCCGCCCGCAGACGGAAGAGGCCATCGCCCACGCGCGGGCGGCCGACGTGGACATCATCGTGGCGATCAACAAGATCGACATGCCGAACGCCAACCTGGAGAAGACCCGCCGCGAGCTGTACCAACTGAACCTGCTGCCCGACAACATGGGCGGCGACATCCAGTTCATCGAGACGAGCGCCATGACCGGCCAGGGCGTCGGCGACCTGCTCGACGCCATCGGCATTCAGGCCGAACTGAGTGACCCGCCGCTCACCGCCGACCCGGAGCACAAGCCGAGCGGCACCTGCCTGGAAGCGTACCTGGACGGCGACAAGGGCGTCATGGCCACCCTGCTGGTGCAGCAGGGCACGCTCCGCAAGGGCGACATCATCCTGTGCGGGGCCGCCCACGGCCGCGTGCGGGCCATGTACGACGACCTCGGCCGGTCCATCGCCGAGGCCGGCCCGAGCACGCCGGTGAAGGTGTTCGGCCTGGACGTGGTGCCCGACGCCGACGACCCGTTCTACTTCGTCGAAGACGTGGCGAAGGCGGCCGAGATCGCCGAGCAGGAGCGGGTGCTCATCCGCGAGGCCGACCTGTTCAAGTTCAGCCCGGTCAGCCTGGACAGCCTGCGGACGCAGAACGCCAAGATCAAGATCACCGAGCTGAAGGTGATCCTGAAGGCCGAGGCCCGCGGGTCGGTCGAGGCCATCAAGAAGGAGCTGGAGAAGCTGCTCCACGAGGAGGTGCGGTGCCGCGTGCTGAGCGCCGGCATCGGGGCCATCAGCGAGGCGGACGTGACGCTCGCCCTCACCAGCCCGGCCGACACGCTGGTCATCGGGTTCAACGTGACCGCCGACGACACCGCCCTCAAGCTGGCCGAATCCCGCGGCATCAGCCTCCGCGAGTACCAGATCATCTACAACCTGGTGGACGACGTGAGGGCGGCCCTGGAAGGGCGGCTGAAGCCGATCGAGGAGGTGGTCCACCTGGGCCGGGCGGTCGTCCGCGACACCTTCAAGGTGAGCAAGGTGGGCACCATCGCCGGCTGCTACGTGACCAGCGGGGTGATCGAGCGGAGCAACCGCGTGCGGGTCATCCGCGAGGGCACGGTCATCTACCCGCCGGCCGAGAAGACGCTCGGCCTGGACAGCCTGAAGCGGTTCAAGGACGACGCCAAGGAGGTCCGCGAGGGCTTCGAGTGCGGGATGAAGATCGTCGGGTTCGACGACGTGAAGGTGGGCGACGTGATCGAGGCCTACCGCATCGACATCAAACAGCGGACGCTGACGGATTGAGTGCGGAGTGCGGAGTGCGGAATGCGGAGCGCGGAGTGGTTGGTTCTGCCTTCCACTCCGAGTTCCGCATTCCGAGTTCTCAATGTTCCCCATCCCACTCGACACCCCCGGACGGCTGGCGATCACGGTCCGCCCGCGGGGCAACGACTGGCTGCCCGACGACGTGGCCGGGTGGAAGCAGGCGGGTGTCTCGTTGGTGGTGTCGCTGTTGACGCCCGACGAAGAAGCTGACCTCGGGCTGACGGGCGAAGCCGCGGAGTGTGCCGCCGTCGGGGTACAATTCTTGCGGGTGTCGGTTCCGGATCGCGGCGTGCCGGCGAACCGCGACGAGTTCGGCCGTGTCGTGTTCGCGGTGGTCGAAGAAGTGAATCGCGGCGGCATGGCGGTGATGCATTGCCGGCAGAGCGTCGGCCGCGCACCGCTGTTGGCGATTGCCGTGTTGAAAGCGTTCGGCGTTTGACCGCCGACGCCACCGCCCGCGTGTCCGCCGCCCGCGGCGTGCAAGTGCCAGAGACGAACGAACAGGCCGTGTGGCTCGCCACCTGTTAGCCCGAGCCTGGTGAATC
>JANNVG010000226.1:0-3262 GCA_031414395.1 Fimbriiglobus sp. | reverse complement strand
GCAGGGCGAGTTCGACGACCCGGTCGCGGGCGGGGTCGGTGCCGGTGGTCTCCACGTCGAGGACGGCGAGCGGACGGGACAGGGTGAGGTGTCGCAGATCAACCGAGGTCATGGTCCTCCGCGGGGTTGGGGATGACTGGGAGTGGCACACGGCCGGGGGGTTCGGGTCGCCAGCAGTGCCCGCACCGCTCGCACGTCAACGCCGGCGTCCGCGGCACCCCGTCCTCCGCCGGGCAGACGAACGGCCCGTCAGAAAGTGGTGGGGCGGATCGCAGCGAGCGGACACGGAAGAGCAGGTGGACCGGCGACGGCGGCCGGTCGGCGGGGTGGGTCTGGAGCCAGGCCACCCGCACACCCGCCGGCACGTCGGCCGGCACGCCGGTGTCGTGATCGGCCGAGTACCACGCCCGGCAGTTGGGCAGTGCGGCCATCCGGTCGATGACCGGCCGGATCGCCGGCACCCGCCACGAGCGGGTGTAGAAGTAGAATCGCACCCGCGGACTACGGGCGATGACGCGAAGCCACTTCTCCGCGTACCGGGCCGAGTAGAAGTCACCCCCGACATGCACCCGCACCACCTTCACTGCACAGGCGACCAGGAACGCCCGCACGCGGCGGGCGAAGTCCCGCCGGCGGGACAGGGTCAGATTCCGGCGGTAGCGGGCCACCGCCGCCGGCCGGTACACTTCGAAGCGGCGGGCGTAGCAGTGGGCCGCACACGCCGCGGTCGCCCCGGGACACGTCTCCGCCGGTCCGGACGGCAGGCTGAACGACCAGATGAGGTGGCGACCGAGCTTGCGGTTGCCGACTGTCAACATGGACACCTCCGCAAAATTGGGGCTGGGGGAAACGACGAGGCCCGGCGAGATCGCCGGGCCTCGATCCAACTGACTTCGTCGGTGATCAACTCGTCGGCTCGAGCGCCGAACCGTCCCCGTCGCCGGCGTGCCCTTCGCGTCGCAGTCGGACTTCCTTCCGGCGGTTCCGGCCGTCCGGCACCGGCAGCCCGCGCGAGGTGAACCAGTGGCGGAGGGCCGCTTTCACCGTGTTCCGGTCGCACTCCAACTCGGCCGCGATGTGCTGCAACGGGTGATCCCGATCCCACAATTCCTTGGCTCGGTCGGCCAGCGACTCGGCCAGGGACGGCCGGGTGGTCAGGCGGTTTCGCTCCGCCCGGCCGTCCGGCTTCGGCAACCCCCGCCGGGCGTGCCACCAGTCCAGCCCCTTGGCCACCCACGGATACGGGCAGCCGAGCTTCGCCGCGATCCCGCGGCAGTCGATGCCGGCGTCGTACTCCGCCTTCACCTCCGCCGCCACCGCCGCCCACGGCGGCTCCGCGTTGAACGCCACCCGCACCGTCTCGCCGGACGCCGGGCGAGCCAACGCGCCGGACGATCCGTCGGTCAGCGCGTCGGCCGCGGCCAGAGTGAAGGTCCCGACCAGGTGCTTCCGTTTCCGCTCGGGGCTCGTCGCCTCGGCGACTGTGACGTGCCCGCCGACCAACCGGCGGAGGGCGGTCGCCGCGTCGGCACCGCCCGCGCGGAGCACGTCACCCAGTTCGGCCACCCGCTCCGCCACCCACTCGCGGGTCGGCGGCTCGACCTCGCGTGCTGACGCGTTCATGCGGGTCAGTTTGGCCTCCAACTCCGCCCGCACCCGCCGCCGCTCGGCCAGCCGGGCGGTCAGTTCCTCACCCACACCCTTCCCGTCCTCGACGGCGTCCACCAGCCGGCCGATCTTCACCTTGACCGCCGCCAACTCGGCCTCCACCGCCACCCGCTCGTCCGGGTTCTGCCGGCGGACCTCCTCCCAGGCCGCGCGGGTCTCCTGAACGACGGCGTCCAGCCACACCGGGTTGTCGAGCACGTGCTCGCCGATGACCGCCAGCAGCTTGTGCTCGGCCGGCTGCCGGGGGAGGCGGGTCTTCACCGCGCACACGCCCTTCTGATATCCCGCGCACCCGAGGTACTTGCCGTTCGCTCCGCTCACCTGAAATGTGCCCCCGCAGGCGACGCACTTGATCAGCCCTTGCAGCAGGTGCCGCGGGGCGGCGGTGCCGGCCCGCGAGCCACGCAACCGCCCGTCCGATGCGCGATAGGCCGCGCACCGCACCTCTTCCTGGTCCAGCCGCGCCTGCGCGGTCGCGAACGTCGCGTCGTCCACCAACTGGAGGTGCGGGCGGTGTCGCACCCACTTGGCCACCTCCTCGGCCGGCCGCCCCTCCTGGCTGATCTGGCCGGTGAGCGGGTTGCGGACGTTCGTCGCCTTCCCCCACGCCCACATGCCGATGTACTTCTCGTTCCGTATCGCTCGCCGCACCGCCTGCGGGTGCCAGCCGGGAGTGGTCGAGCGGTGATCTTTCGGGGCACCTGACCGAGTCAACTCCTTGGCGATGCGAGCGATTGGCCACCCTTCGACGACAAACCAGTGAAAGATCTTGCGCACCCAGTCCGCCTCAATCGGCTGCATGATCACCCGCATCCGCGGTTTGGGCCTCCGCCCGCGGCGACCGGCCTCGCTCCCCGGCACGGGTTCGGACGCATACCCGAAGCACCAGTCGCCGACCGAGTAGTCGTTCAGAACCCCTTCTTCCTGCCCGCGGAGGACGGCCGCCCGCAGCCCCTTCAGGTACTGCTCGTGTACCCACGACATGAAGTTGGCGAGCAGGTCCCAGTTCGCCTGCGCGGAGTCGATGCCCTCACTCACCGACACCACCCGGATGCGGTGGACGTACACCAACTCCTTGAGCATCGGCATGGTGAGGACCGACTCACGTGCCAGCCGGGACAGGCTCTCGAAGTACAACACCCCGAACCGCCGCTCGCGGGCCACGGCCAGCATGGCCGCCAACCCGTCGCTGTCCCGCTTGGTGCCGCTCACCGCCCGGTCGGCGAACTCGAACTCGGACTGGATGCTGACCCCGTCGGCGGTCGCCCGATCCCGGCACTTCCGCTGCTGCTGGTCGATGCTGGCGTCGTCCTGAAGGTCGGAACTGTACCGGGAGTAGCTCGCGCCGACAGTCTCATCGGGCAGGTCCGATCCACCACCGCGCGGCCGGCGAGGGGCGAATGCCGGCGCGGAGAGGGCGGGGTTCGTCGCGTCGGAGTGTGCTGAATCTGTGCTGAACTGGATGCCAAACTATCCCAACCGACCGTAAACGACCGCGACTAACAGCAACCCCACACACGCCTGAAATTTCAGCGATTTCGGCCGAAACGGCTTTCGGGGCTGGGGTTGCGGCGAGGCGGCCGGGAGTTTTCCT
>JANNVG010000225.1:0-6989 GCA_031414395.1 Fimbriiglobus sp. | reverse complement strand
GGGTGGGGCACCGGGTTTTTGACGCCGTCTAAATCCGTGGGGGGGGGGGGGGGGCTTCCGCCCCGTTTTGCGTCACCCCCGCACCCGGGGGGCTCCCCCCCCCCGCTCGCCCGGCAACTCGCCGCCCCTAAAGTTTCCGACTTCGGCCTGGCCAAGCGGACCGACCGCGCCGAGTCGCTCACCCGCACCGGGGCGGTCGTCGGCACGCCCAGCTACATGGCGCCGGAGCAGGCGACCAGCCGACGCGACATCACCCCCGCGTCCGACGTGTACTCGCTCGGCGCGATCCTGTACGAGTTGCTCACCGGCCGCCCGCCGTTTCAGGCGTCGAACCCCGTGGACACGCTGCTGCTCGTGCTCGAACAGGAGCCGATCCCGCCGCGGGATTTGAACCCGACCGTGGACCGCGACCTGGAACTCATCTGCCTGAAGTGCCTGCAAAAGCCGCCGGAGCTGCGCTACCAGTCGGCGACGGCACTCGCCGCGGACCTCGACGCCTACCGCGTGGGCGACAAGCTGAGCGTGCAGGACAGCCTCGGCTCGTTCGTGTCGCGGATGCTCCGCGAGACGCACCACGCGGCGGTCCTGGAAAACTGGGGCCTGCTGTGGATGTGGCACAGCCTGGCCATCTTCCTGATCTGCCTGGCCACGCAGGTGCTGGCGTGGCAGCACCTGGACGAGTGGGGGTTCAACTCGCACCTGGCCTACCTGACCCTGTGGGGGGCCGGACTGGTGACGTGGGGGGCGATCTTCTGGCGGCTGCGGCGGCGGGGCGGGCCGGTGCTGTTTGTGGAGCGGCAGATCGCACACGCCTGGGCCGGGGGCACCATCGCCAGCGTCGGCCTGTTCCTCATCGAGGTGGTGCAGGGGGTGGACGCGCTCACCCTCTCCCCGGTGCTGCCGGTGCTGGCGGGCGTGGTGTTCCTGTTCAAAGCCGGCACGCTGAGCGGGCAGTTCTACCCGTGGGTGGGGGCGTACTTCGGCACGGCCCTGTTCATGGCCCTGGTGCCCGAGTGGGGGCACCTGGTGTTCGGGCTGGTGTCGGCCGTGTCGTTCTTCGTACCGGGGCTGAAGTACTACCGCCAGCGGAAGCGCGGCGAGGGGAAGTGACGGTCACGCTGTCGGACCGAGGAACTTCGGGCCGTTGAAGTGGATCATGTGGTCCGGCGTTTCGGCCACCCAAACTTCCGTATCCCAGTCGATTTCCGTGATGTGCCTCTTGAATACGGCGAACGACGGGAACGCCGAAACGTAGACCCGCTGAAGTGGGCAGTCCTTGAGGACCGCTTCCAACTCCTCCCGCCGTTTGGCGGAAACCGGCCCGTGGCTCGTGACGGCCTCCACCAAGATGAGCCAGTTCCGGTCTTCGAGGTGGAACAGCACATCGGGCAGTTTGTCGTGCGTCGAGTACGGCACCCGAATGGCGGAAAGACCGGATTCATCCACGAAGGCATTCTTCTTCGCGGTGTCGCCGAGGTAAAGCACTTTCGCGGTCTGGATGAAGCGAGGCATGAACTGAGAGACGACCGCCGCCTGGAGTGCGTTGTGCTGGCCTGCCGAGAGGAACAACCTCACCCCGTTGGGGAGCGGTACTTCAATTCGGTGCGAATCGCGCTCGCGGCGGTACTGCGCGGCCAACGTCGGTCGCCCGGCCAGGAACTGCGATACCAACTCGGAAAACAACGGTTCGCCGTAAGCCTGCACGACCGCGAGGGCCAAGTCGGTGAGCGCGTAACACGTCAGGCCCGAATTCGTAGGACGAGTGGGATCGTCCGGATTCCGATCAACGATCCGCGCCTGCTCGAACTGATGGAGAGCCTGTCGGCGGAACGTCTCGCGGGTGTTGGGGGCATACTCCTTGCTGTGAACGGTGCGGAGGAACGCGAGGATGTCGTGGGTTCGCAAGAGCGGGTTGGTCGCCGCCGACCACTTGCCCCGAGGTCGTACCTGAGCGAGAGCCAACAGCGTGTAACCGGCCAATTCGTTCTGTTGCCGGTCGGGAAGTCCCAACTCGCCAAGGATGAGTTGCGCCTGTGCGAGGCGAGTTCGCGGAGCGGCCATTAGAAAAGCTCCAACTGTTTGGAGCGGCGGCGTTTCGGCGGTTGCCCGTCCAAATATCGCTTCACGGCGAGCGCGACCGCCTTCGCCAGCAGCGGCGGGACGGCATTCCCGATCTGGTTGAACTGACTCCCCTCGCTCCCGGCGAACTGGAACCAGTCCGGGAAGCTTTGCAGGCGGGCACCTTCCCGGACGGTCAGCCGGCGTCGTCGGCCGTCCGGCAGCCGCACGCGGAGCATGTCACCCGTCGCCCCGTTCAGATTCCGACAAGTGACGGTGCGGGAGGGGATGTCGAGGTGCAGGTCACGGGGTCGGACGCACTTCGACTTCTGCTCGTACCGGGCGACGTATTCGTCCATGCTCGCCGTCATGTACTTGGCCCCCGGCGGGGTTTGATGCGCGAGTTCGCCCAGCGCTTGTCCGGCGGTGACGGGGGTGTGGTGAGTCGGCTCCGGGAACTCGAACCCTCCGCCGTGCCCGACGACGAACAGCCGCTCGCGGCGCTGGGGGACGCCGAATTCGGCCGCATTCAGGAGTGACCAATCGACGCGATAGCCGAGCGCTTCGAGGCGGCTGGTGATGCCGTTGAAGTACACCTCGTTCCGGTAACGCATCCCCCGCACGTTCTCGAACACCACCACTGCGGGGCGGTAGCGTTCGACCGCCCAGAGGAAAGACGGAAAGCCGTCCCGCTCGTCGTGCTCGCCTTCCTGGTGCCCGTTCACGGAAAACGGCTGGCAGGGCGGCCCCCCGATGATGACAGTTGCGCCGCCAGTCAATTCCAGCCCGGCTTTCAGGTGGGTTTGGTGGCACGGAGCTTTGAGGTTCGTCCGGTAGGTCTGACAGGCGTCCGCGTCCCGCTCGTACCCGACCGTCTGGAACCCGGCCGCCTCAAATCCGAGAGCCAATCCGCCGCACCCGGCGAACAGGTCGAGAACGAGCGGCCCACGAGTTCCCACAGGCGGGGGCAGTTCGCGGGAGAGCGTCGTCGGGAAATCCACTTCGGTTGACATGACGTGAGTATCGCCAATCGGTCGGCGGGAACCACTGGGAAAAGTGGCCCCGCCTCGCTTTGCTCGCTCGTCGCTCGGTACGCGGTCGAATCCGCCCACGCCCCCCGTGGGTGAAGAACGGCTTGAACGGCAATCGCGTGTCCGGACCGGCGGCGGGGTGTCCCTTCGGCGGATGAGTCTCACTCTCACCACTTCCCCCACCCCCCCCGTGTGAGCGGCCGGCGGGCGTCGGGGAATAGTGCGACGACAGACACACCCCGCGGCACAGCACCGGCCCGCCGTCGGAAGAGTCAACACAAGTTCAGCGTTCAGAGGGAACGGCGACCCGGCGGGTTGCGCCCCTTCGGTACTCGTCCGGCACACCGCGCCACCGTTCGGCCCCGCGGGCGGGTTCTTCGAGTGACGGGCGAGAAGCAGGGATCAATCAGGCGGGCCACGGATGACACGGAAGAAGGCAGGGATGAAGCGGGTCAGAAGCAATGTTTTGTTCTGATCCTCTTCATCCGTGTCATCCGTGGCCGTTTTGTTGACGGCCGATCGACTCACCCCACCAGCATGGGCGACGGCACGTAGTCGGTGTCGTACGGCACGTCGCTCACCTCCTCGTGGTCGCCCTTGTCCTTGAACAGGTGCAGCACCCGCCCGCGGCTCAGGTCGTCGAACTTCGGCTGCTTGTACGTCACCGCCGTCGGCGGCTTCTCCGGGCTGAACTCGTGGACCATCACCCGCACCTTCGGGATGCCCTGGAAGGTGTGGTCGTCCACGACCCGCCGGCCGGCGTGCACGTCGTACACCTCCAGCAGTTGCCGCAGCACCTTCACCACCGCCTTCAGCGGCACGCCGTCTTCGATGTAAATGACATCAATCTGAACCGCCCGCAGCACCCGATGCAGGTACTGCCGCGGGCGCTTGCCGAACGCCTTGTCGAACGGCGGGCCGACCCGCCGGAGCAGCTCGCCCTCGCCGTCTTCGGTCCGCTTCGCCTTCCCGGCTTCCTCGCGGCCGAGGCCGTCGATGAACCACCAATGCGGGGCCAGCCAGAAGCCGCCGCCCTTCCCCTTGCGGCTCTCGTACCCCTTCTTCAGCAGCTTGCTCAGCCCCTTGAACACCCGCCGGCGGAGGTGGATCTCGTCGCGCCGCTCCAGCCGCTCCTTCACCAGCGGGTTGTCCAAATCGGTCGGCGTGATCTTCAACGGCCAGATGGGGTCGAACTCGGTCGCCTCGGACAACTCCGGGTGAACGAGCTGGATGTGGATGTCGTCGGGTTCGGGCTTGTCGAGTCCGTCGCGGACGGTCCAGCCCCAGCCCTTGAGCGTGGCCTTCGCCTTCGCGCCGGCCTCGGGCGACAGCTTGTTCCGCACGTACACGGTCATCGGCGTGCGGTCGGCGGGGTCGGCCTGTTGCTTGTCTCGCACCCGCGACAGCAGTAGCAGCAGCAGCCCCGGCAGCGTCCACGCCACCAGCCCGGCCAAGCTGGCCGTCAGCGGAGTCGGGTCGTTCCCTTCCACCTGCCCGAACAGCCGCCCGCCGCGGGCGTTGACCACCACCGCCACCACCGTCAGACCCACCAGCACCGTGAGCGTGGCCACCACGCGGTGAATGGGGACGGAGAACACCCGCGCGGTGCGGGCGTGCCGCCACAGCACGGCGATGTCGCTCAGGTGCGGCTTCGCCCCCCACCACGCGGCCACCCCCACCCCGATCAGGCACACGCCCAGCGGGGCGATCACCGGCACGAAGGCCGCCGCCCCCACGATGACGAACAGGTACGCCAGGGCGGTGAAGAACACCACCAGCCGGCGGTCGTTGTCGGAGAAGGTGTCGGCCAGCCGGCGGTCGAGCAGGAGCATGGGCAGGAACAGGCCGGCCATGAGCGATCCGAGCAGGAACACCCACACCAGTGTGACGCCGACGAGGTAGATCACATACGAGGTGGACACGCCGACCAGACGCCACCCGCCGGGGGCGAACTCCCACCCGACCGCCCCTGCGACCGCGGCGAGCGACACACACACGCCCGTCGCCCACAGGCTGAACGGCAACCGCGGGGGCAGTGCGGGTGTGCCGCGGAAGTCGATGCCGTGGGCGGCGCGGACGCCCTTGAGCCGCTTGAGCAGTCGGCCGCCGCGGGCGATCAGCCAGCTCACCCAGGCGAGCGGGCGGCGGCGGTGCCACAGGGCGACGGCCCCGACCATGCCGACGAGCACGAGCGAGTACAGGCTGTCTTGCACGTCGGACGTGGCCCGCCGGCCGATCACCTCGAGCGCAACGACCGACGCCATCAGGAGGGCGGTGAACCCCACCTGGACCCAGGATTGGACCGGCAAGCGGAACAGCAGATCGAGCGACCGGAGCAACTTCATGCGGCACGGCGGCGGGGGAAGCGGTGACGGAATTATATCGCACCCGCCGGCCGGTGGGGAGACGAAAGGGCGAATGTGGGCCGACCCGGTCACACACGCCGGCGACGCCAAGTCATCACCGCCACCCGGCATCACTCCGGCAGGCGGAAGGTGAGCGTCGTCCAGAACGACTCCCACTCGTACTCCTTCGCCTTCGGCCGGGTCATGTGCGTCAGGCGGATCGTCATCAGGCCGGTCTTGGCCACCGGCACCAGGGCTTCGCCTTTGGCGTCGGTCCGCACCGTGCCGGCCGGCTCGTCGCCCTCGCCGGGGTGGTCCCAACCCAGGTGCGCGTCGGCCAGCGGCTTGGCGTCGAACAGCACTCGCACCTTCAGCGTGTCGCCGGTCTTCTTGGCGAACGGGTCGGCGAGCGGCACGATTTCGAGCGGCAACCCGAGCGGCTTGGTCGGGTCGCCCCCCTTGCCGTCGCCCACGCGGAGCAGCACCTTCGGCGACTTCGAGTACCGCTCGACGGCGTCCTGATTCAGCGACCCCTCCTTCGCCCGCTGGCGGAAGACGTGCGGCAGCCCGTCGCTCACCAGGTAGCTGTTGAACGCCTCGGCGTCCAGCTTCAGCACCTTCGCCGTGGTCTGCACGGCCACCGCGTACACGCCCGACTTCGCCGGCGTCCACGTCAGCCGCCCGGCCTTCTCGCCCATGCCCGCGGCGTCCACGTCGGTCTCCTTGCCGTCCGGCCCGACGGCGAACCGCTTCACGAACTTGGCCGGGTCGGGCGCGTGGTCGCCGGTCGGGAACTTGTTCCCCGACACCGCCTCCACCGTCACCTTCTCGCCCGCCTTCGCCTCCTTCGGCGGGATCAACCACAGGTCGTGCGCGACGGCGGCGGGCGCGAACAGGGCCGACCCGATCAGGGTGACTGCGACACGCGCGGACACGGGATTTCCTCCATTACACGGCGGGCGGGCGGGTGCGCTTGCGGATGAACAAGAAGAGAAGCGAGAACACGGCCGCGATGCCGACCACGCCGGCGCCGAGCAGCAGCAACCGCGGGGGGCGGACGGTCGTCGATTCCACCGGCGGGGCGTCGGCCGGCGGGGGCACGTCCGGGATGGTGAACGTCTGCTTGGCCGCGTGCCCGTCCACGACCGCCCGTACGGTGTACTCGCCCGGCGGCGGGGCGGGGAACGACCACGCCCCTTGGTCGTCGGTCGTGCCTTCGAGCACGACTTCCTTCGCCGCGTTCAGCACCTTCACCTTCGCCCCGGCCCCCGGCGTGTCGTCGTCGTAGGTCACGGCAATCGACACCGTCGGCCCGCTCACCTTCACGTCCATGACCATTCCGTGCGCGAAAGCGAGCAGTGGGAGGAACACCACGGCGGCGAGCGCGAGCGACGAGCGGAGCATGAGGCACCAGTATTACGATTCACCGGGAGGTCACACTAGTGGTCGGGCGGCGGATGTGCCAGTGAAAAGGGCGCGAAGACCTTCTGCCATTGCGTCGAGATGTGCCACTGGAAGTCGGCAGCACCCCCCACCCGCCGGGTTCACGGCGTGA
>JANNVG010000224.1:0-2534 GCA_031414395.1 Fimbriiglobus sp. | reverse complement strand
TCACCACGTTCGACAGCATGACCGACGACCCCAAGACGGCCCCGCTGTTGAAGCAGATGCGGGACAAGGACGGCAAACCGCGGGCGTGCAACAAGGTGTGGATCACGTCCGTCGGTTGTCAGGGGGACGCCTACACCGACTTGAAGGAGCAGACGGGCAAGCTGACCGTCGGGTACGGCGCGTTCGGTGTGGAGGGCAACCGCATCGGACCGGAGTACACCTTCGGCCTGACGATGGAAGACCGCCTGAAGGAACCCGTGCTGCTCATCAAGACCTCGTGGGGCGGGCGGAGCCTGCACACCGACTTCCGCCCGCCCAGTGCGGGACCTTTCGTCCTGGCGAAGGAAACTCAGGACCTTTGGGACAAGAATCCCAAAGGTGCCCACGGCATTCCGAAAGCCGAGGATCGGCCGAAGTTTTATGCCGACAAGGTCGCCGCCACCGGCGTGTACTACCGCGAGATGATCGCGCACACGAAGAAGGTGCTCAAGGACATCAAGCGGGTCGTGCCCGACTACGACGAGAAGCAAGGGTACGAGTTGGCCGGGTTCGTCTGGTTCCAGGGGTTCAACGACTACGTGGACGGCGGGGTGTACCCGACCCAGAACAAAGTCGGCGGGTACGACCTGTATGCCGACCTGTTGGCCCACTTCATCCGCGACGTGCGGAAGGACCTGGACGCGCCGAAGCTGCCGGTCGTCGTCGGCGTCATGGGCATCGACGGAATGAAGGGCGACAAGAAGGCCCCCATGACGCACTTCCGCGAAGCCCAGCGGAAGGCGGCTGCGCTCGACGAGTTCAAGGGGAACGTGTTCGCGGTCGAGACCGCGCCGTTCTGGGACGACGACCTGGACGCGCTGAAGGAGCGGATGGACAAGCTGAACGCCAAGCTGGAACAAGACTTCAAGAAGATGGACCCCAAGCCGAGCGAGAAGGTGAAGGAGGAGGCCCGGACGAAAGCCCGCGAAGCGGAGTTCAAGCCGGAGGAGTTGAAGAAGTTCAAGGGCGGCGTGTCGAACGGCGGCTACCACTACCTCGGCGCGGCGAAGATTCTCGCCCCCATCGGGCAGGCCTTCGCCGAGGCTCTCCTCGACCCGGCGAAGAAGGTCGGCACGAAGACCTCGGACAAGCCGGTCAAGGTGTACGTCCTGGCCGGTCAGTCGAACATGGAAGGGCAGGGGTTCATCAAGGCCGACCCGAAGCGAAACGAGGGCAAGGGCACACTGGAGTACGTGGCCAAAGACAAAGCCACCGCCGACAAGTTCAAGCACCTGCTCGGCACGAAGGACGGCGAGTGGGCCACCCGCGACGACGTGTGGATTCACTACCTCGACCGCAAGGGCAAGCTCACGGTCGGCTACGGCGCGAAAGACGACCGCATCGGCCCGGAACTCGGCTTCGGCCACGTCATCGGTGAGGCCACCGCGGAACCCGTGTTGCTCGTCAAGCTGGCGTGGGGCGGCAAGAGTCTGGCGAAGGACTTCCGCCCGCCGAGCGCGGGTGGCGAGGTCGGCCCGTTCTACAAGGAAGTGGTGGACCGCACGAAGGCGGTGCTGAAAGACCTGAAGAAGGAGTTCCCGGAGTTCGGCGACCGCGGGTACGAGTTGGTCGGGTTCGGCTGGCACCAGGGGTGGAACGACCGCGTGAACCAGGCGTTCAACGACGAGTACGAGAAGAACATGGCCCACTTCATCCGCGACATCCGCAAGGATCTGGGGGTGAAGGACCTGCCGTTCGTGATCGCCGAGAGCGGGATGAGCGGCCCGGAGGAGAAGCACCCGCGGGCGCTGTCGCTGATGAAAGCACAAGCGGCCGTGGCCGAGTACGAGGAGTTCAAGGGGAACGTGGCGTTCGTGAAGACGCAGGCGTTTTGGCGGGACACGGCCGTCTCGCCGAGCAACCAGGGCTACCACTGGAACACGAACGCCGAGACGTACTACCTGATCGGCGAGGCCATGGGCACAGCCATGAAGACGCTGTGCGAGCCGAAGCCGGCCAAGTGACTCCGATCTCATCATTCACACGAGGTTTTCGAATGCGGAACCATCTCTGCCGCGTTGCGGTTGGGCTGACGCTGTTGCTCTGTTTCCCCGCCGCACTGTGGGCGGCGGACCCCGCGCCGCCCAAGCCGGCCGAGATGGCCGGCTACCTGCTCGTGCCGCACGAGAAGGTGGACAAGGCGTACAACGGCGGCTTCTCCACCTACGTGGCCGCGTGGCCGCTGCTCAAGAACTACCCCGGCCAGGACTTCCAGAGCGGGCTGTTCGGCACCTGGATGTTCGCCCAACACGACGGGCCGAAGCCGAAGGGCCAATACTCCGACATCGAGGGCGGCCTCGGCTGGTGGCGGGACACCCGCTTCGCCACCGAGACGCCGAAGTTCATCATGGGCGGGGTGGCGCTCGAGTTCAGCGAGTGGGCGAACGGCCCCGGTGCCGGCAAAGGCCGAGACTGGAAGAAGCCGAACGGCAAGTACGCCATCGCCCAACTCAGCCCGTGGGTGCTGTGGCCGCCGGACGGCCTGAACCTGAAGC
>JANNVG010000223.1:0-1976 GCA_031414395.1 Fimbriiglobus sp. | reverse complement strand
CCAGGCGGCTCACGCCGCCGGTTCACCAGAACACCGGCGGACTCACGTCGCGCCGTTCGCCGTTGGACGGCTACTTCACGCTGCTGAACTTGACCCCGGTGCGGATGGCGTCCACCTCGCCGGACATCCGCTCGGGCGGGGCGTTCCACCACAGTTGCCCCTCGCCGATGCGGAACCCCTCGTCGAACAACTTGCCCATCTGGGTGCGGTCGAAGTCCAGCCCGCCGCCGTTCGTGTCCAGTTCGTTCGGCACGCCCGCCAGCCGGAAGTTGGCCCCGGCCAGCCGCGACATGTGATACAAATTCGCCACGTCTCGCCGGTGCCCGGCCGCTTGAGCCGTCGCCAGGAACACCTGCAACACGTCGAACACGCTCCGCCGCACGTACCCCACTTCGACGAACGACTTGCCGGCCAGAACCACGTACACGTCGGCCGGCGGTTGCAGCTTGGCCGGGCGGGTGGGGTCGGGGGCCACGGCGTCGAGGATCTGCGGCGGCACCCACACGGTGCAGATGACCCCGCCGTCGGCGTGCAGTTCGGTGTACTTCTTACCGTCCACTTCCACTTCGATTTCCACCGGCGGGAACACGCCCGGCAGCGAGCAGGAGGCGATCATGATGTCCACCACCAGCTTGCCGGCGGCCTTCAGGTCGGCGCGGTCCTTGGACTCCGCCCGGCACGCGATGGCCCCGATGTCCCACGTCACGAACCGGCGGGTGTCCAGGTTGGTGGTGCCCAGGTACAGGCGGCGGCCCTTGCGGTGTTCGGCGGCCAGCTTCAGGATGAGCTCGTCCGTCATGCACGCCGTCACGATCTCGCGGAGCGGGGCGGTGGTGGCGATGGAGTCGCGGAACGGGATGGTGGCCCAGTTGCGGTAGGTGAACACGTCGCGGCGGGTGATGCGGGTGTACACCAGCTTCATCTGGTCGTCGTACTCGGGGCCGAGGAAGGCGAGCGGGGCGATCAGCCCGCCGGTGCTGATGCCCGTCACCACGTCGAACACCGGCCGCTTGCCGCCGGCCGTCCACCCGTTGATCACTCCGGCCGTGAACGACCCGTACATGCCCCCGCCGGACAGTGCGAGGATCTGTTTCGGCTTCGGGTTCGCGGCCAGCGGTTCGGTGTGCGACACCGGCGTCAGGTTGCCGAAGTCGGTGGGCGAGGTGGCGGACTGGACGGGTTCGAGCGGCGGGTAGTGGCGGGAGCCGAGGTCGGCCGGCGGCATTTGGCGGGCGGTCATGCACCCGCCGAGGAACGGCAGGCCGGCGCACACCGCGACGAGCAGGCAGAAGGCGGGCCGGCGGTTCATGACGGGCGGAATACCCGCCGCCGCGGGCGGTGTCAATGCGGGCGGGGCGATCCCGCGCGACTTCCCCGCGAACCCGCCTTGCCCTCGGCCTGTCCGTGCGGGACGATTCCACCGTCCCCCCCGGAGGTCTGCCGTGGCCGAGCAACCCACCCCGCCGGTCGTCATCCACTTCTACAGCACCACCGGCGAGTACGGCAGCTTCTCCAACTTCAGCCGGCACGCGGTGTTTCTGAAGGGCAAGCGGTGGCCGACCAGCGAGCACTACTTCCAAGCGCAGAAGTTTGCCGGCGAACCGGACGAGGAGGAAGTGCGGAATGCGAACAAGCCGAGTCTCGCCGCCAACATGGGGCGTGACCGCAAGCGACCGCTGCGCCGGGATTGGGAGAAGGTGAAAGAGCGGGTGATGCTGGACGCACTGCGGGCGAAGTTCACCCAGCACGAGGAGTTGAAGGCGGTGCTGCTCGGCACCGGCGACGCGGTGCTGGTTGAACACACCGCCAACGACAGCTACTGGGGCGACGGCGGCGACGGCAGCGGCAAGAACCGCCTCGGGGCACTGCTCATGCAACTGCGGGCGGAGTTGACGGCTTCGTAGGGCGGGCCGTGTGATTTCGTAGGGCGGGCGAGCCGGGCGCCGCCCGGCGACCCCCGCCGTGGCGGTGTGCTT
>JANNVG010000222.1:0-6842 GCA_031414395.1 Fimbriiglobus sp. | reverse complement strand
GGGTGGGGCCCCGTTACTGGCGGGGTCCCTTCCGCCCCCCCCCCGCGGGGGGGCGTTGTGTCAACCCCCCCGGCCGGGGGGGCCGCGGCTCGTAGCTCACCCCGGCAGCACGTCGGCGAAGAACCGCAGCCAGTTGCCGTGCATGATGGCCTCCACGTCGGCCGGCGTGTACCCCCGCTTGTCCAGCAGCTCGGGGATCTTCTGCAAGTCGGCGATGGTGTTCAGGTCGGCCGGCGTCTGCTCGAACCCGTACCCGCCGTCCAGGTCGGAGCCGATGCCACTGTGCTTGCAGTTGCCGGCGAGCTGGCACACGTGGTCGATGTTCTCCACCGCCCGCTCGATGGTCACGACCGCCTTCGACTGCCCCCGCACCCAGCCGGGTTGCAGCATGACGGCGTCGAACGCCACGCCGATCACGCCGTCCCGTTCGATCACGTACTTCAACTGCTCGTCGGAGAACTGCCGCTGCCAGTCGCAGAACTTCCGCGCGTTCTGGTGGCTGGCCAGCACCCGCCCGCCGAAGCGGTCGGCCACCTGCCAGAAGGCTTTGTCCGACAGGTGCGTCATGTCCAGCGCCATGCCCAGGGTCTGGATGTTGTCCAGCAGCGGCAGCGCGTCCACGGCCAGCCCGACCTCGCACCGCGTGCCGCCGCCGTAGCGGTTCGCCCCGTAGTGCGTGATGCCGATGGCCCGCAGCCCGTTGTCGAACCACTCGCGGATGTTGTCCGGGTCGAGCACGCCGTCGGCGCACTCCATGCTCAGGATGAACCCGAACGGCAGCTTGTCCGGCTTGGTGAAGCAGTCGGCCACGTGCGCCGCCAGATCCTTCTTCGTCCGCAGCATCTTCACCCACCCGCTGCGTTCCATCGCCCGGTAGTACGCCAGGTGCGCGTGGCACATGGCGTAGCACGCCTCCGGCGTGGTCCACCCGAACGGGTGGCTGATCGCAAGCTCCTGCCGGGCGAGCAGGGTGGCCACGCCGACGTGAACCTGCGCCTTCTTCAACTCCGGCAGACTGACCGTGCCGGTCTGTCGGCCGGGGTCGGTGATGCCGTACACCCGCTCCTGCACGCGGATGTCGTGGACGTCCATCCGCAGGTCGCGGTTCCAGTCCACGCCGTTCAGGGCGAGGTCGAGGTGGGAGTCGAAGATGAGCACAGGCGGGCCTCCGGGGGGACGGTGTTGTAATGCGGTGTTCAACAAGCGGACACGGATGACACGGAACAAGCAGGGATGAAGAGGATCAGACACAAAACTGGTTTTTCTGATCCTCTTCATCCCTGCTTGTTCCGTGTCATCCGTGTTCCTCTGAATTGATCCTTTCCACAGACATCCAGATCACCCACCCAGAGCCTCTTTCACCCGCTGCACGTACCCGCTCATGGCGAACGCCCGCCGCAGGTCGTCGCGCGCCCGCTCGCCCTTCGCCTTCGCTTCGGCCGGCTGCTCGAACACCCGCCGCAGCAGCTCGGCCGCGTGGTCCGGGTCGGGTTCGCCCCAGGTGATGCCGGCGGGGAACGGCGGGATGTCGTGCGGGATTTTCACCCGCTTCGTGTCCACCAGATAACTGTTGTCGGCGGTCATGAAGTCGGTGTTGCCCGAGTAGTTGGTGGCCACCACCGGCTTGCCCATGAGCATCGTCTCGGCCATGCCCAGGCCCAGCCCCTCGGCCGTGTGCAGCGAGGCGTAGCAGTCGCAGCAGTTCATGAGTGCCAGAAGTTCGCCCCGCGGCAGCACGGCGTCGATCAGCCGCACCCCGGCCGCCTCGCACGCCGTCCGCAGTTGGTCGTAGTCGGTCTGGTTGAAGGTGCCGTTCGACACCTTGATGACCAGGTCGGCCGGCTCGGTCGGGGCGAAGGATTTGCGGAACGCGGCGATCAGCCCGAGCGGGTTCTTGCGGGCCATCACGCTCCGCATGTCGAACGTGAACAGCACCACGAACCGCCCGTCGGCCAGCCCGAAGTGGCTCCGCGGCAGTGGCGTGAACGGCGGCAACTCGAACCCCGGCCGCACCACCCGCACCGGCACCTTCAGCACCCGGCGGAAGGCGTCGGCGGTATACGCCGACGGTGCCCACACCTCGCTCGCCCAACTCAGTTGCGGCACCCACTCGGCCGGCACGTCTTCCATCTCCCAGTACCACACGGCGATCCGCTTCACCCCCGGCCGCATCCACAGCCCGGCGCGGTGATACCACTCGTCCGGGAAGGTGTTCACCGCCGCCACCACGATGGTGGTGTCGTACCGCTCCACGTCCAGCTTGTGCGGGGCGGTCGGATCGGGGCGGTGGATGACCGGCAGGTCGCGGAGCGCAGTGGCGAACCCGGCCTTGCGCAGCGCGTCTACCAGCTCGGCCGTCACTGCCCCCAGCCCGCTCGCGTAGTCGTGGTGGGCGACCACGTTCACCCCGCGGGCGGGCGGCTTTCGCAATGTGTCGGCCGGCAGTGCGGCCCGGCGAATCCACCGGCCGTCGAGGTTGTACCGCCCCCGCAGGTATTTTTTGAATCGCTTCCACCCGCCGCGTGTGAGGGCGTCGGGCACGGCCTTCTGCCACTCCGGGTTCAGCCGGTAGCTCAGTTCCAGCCCGCGGTCGGGGAGTCGGTCGGTGTAGGCCAGCAGCGCGAGCGCTTCGCCGGGCGACACCTTCCGCTCGCCGGACGAGTGCATGACGACCCAGCCGAAGAAGTCTTGCCGGCCAATGGGGGTGAGGGCGAACGGCAGGCCCGCCCGCAACCCCTCGTCGAGCACGTACACCCGCAGTGCGCGCTCGCCTGCAAGTAGGTCGGGGGCGGGCAGCGCGGGGAGCGGGGGAAGCCCGCCGCCGGCGAGGATCGCGTTGACCACCGACGGGTCGTCGAGCGGCATCACCCCCGGCGGGTCGGGTGGGTCGAACCGCCGCGTGCACGCGGCCTTGGCGCGCGAGGCCAGATGTCGGAGGGCGGACAGCATGTGCGGCATTATCGCGGAAACGCGGCAACATGGCGAGCCGAGCCAGGTCGCGCAGTTCGGCTTGACCCCGCGTCCGCCGCGGTTTATCACGTCGCCCGCACTTGCCCGGATTGCTCACCTCGCGGAACAAGGGACTCGACCATGCGAACGACCTGGAAGCGCACCGTCGTTGGGTTGCTCATTGCCGGCGCGGTCGGTGGTGCCGCCCTCGGCCTCGCCCGCCCCGGCGACCCGCCCACGTTCATCCCCCACACCGACGACCCCGACACCCCCGACTTGCCGGCCATCCCGCTGGTGCAGGTGCAGGCCACCGAACCCGTGCAGCGGAACGAAGCGGCCGTGGCGCTCGACTGGTCCGGCCCGGCGGTGGTGAGGGCGAACCAGCCGACCGAGTACACCCTGAGCGTGCGGAACGTGTGCGGGCAGCCGCTTCAAAAAGTGGTGCTGCAAGTGCGTGCCCCGAAGGGCACCGAAATCACTGCCACCAGCCCGGCGGTCAAGCCGACCGACGGCGTGTACCTGTGGGAACTCGGCACGCTCGACTCGAAGGCCACGCAGAGCGTGACGGTCACGCTCAAGCAGCCGGCGAAGGGCGACATGACCTGTCAGGCGTGGGTGACGCTCACCGGCACGTCGGCCATGAAAGCCGTGGTGAAGGAGCCGAAACTGGCGGTGACGATCAAGGCCCCGGAGAAGGTGATACTCGGCGACCCCATCCCCTACGAGGTGGTGGTGAGCAACACCGGCGACCACCCGGCCGGGCAGGTGGCCGTCAAGCACCTGATGCCGGGGTATGAAAAAGTCAGGCACGCGAAGGAGCTATTGCCCGGCGAACAGTTCCCTCACCAGGGGAACGTTGTCCCCTCCGTCGGCGGCACGTTCACCTACGAAGTCGTCGCCACTGGTGCCGACGGGCTGAAAGCTTCGGCGAAGACGACCGTGCGAGTGCTGGTACCGAAACTGGACGTGAGCGTGACCGGCCCGAAGGAACGGCTGATCGGCGCGAAGGGCAAGTACGTGGTCGTTGTCAAGAACGGCGGCGAGGTGCCGGTGAATAACGTGATGGTGAGTGAATCCCTCCCCAGCGGGTTCAAGGTGTGCAACTCCGGTCCCGCAACGCTCTATGCCGAGCGGCTGACGTGGTCGGCCGGTGAACTCGCCCCCGGTGCCAACAAGTCGTTCGAGTTCGAGGGCGTGACGCACACCGCCGGCCCGCTCACGCACAAAGTCGAAGCGACCGGCGACCGCAAGTCGACTGCGGCGGGCGAGTGCGTGACGGCGGTGGAGGGCATCCCCGGACTGCGAATGGAGTTGGTGGACAGCGTGGACCCGGTCGAGAAGAACGGCGAAGTGACCTATGAGATCAAGGTGACGAACACCGGCACGAAGGCCGACAGCAACGTCGTGATCGTGTGTCATCTGCCGAAGGAGTTTGAGTTCGTGTCCTGCTCCGGGCCGACGAAAGGTCTGTTCTGCTCCGGCATCGTGCAGACCTCCTACCCGTCCATCCAGGGGCCGCCGTTTGTCGCCTTCGACCCCATCTCCGACCTCGCTCCGAAGACGGAAGCGGTGTTCAAGTTGAAGGTGAAGGGCGTGGGCACCGGCGACGTGCGGTTCAAGGCGGTGATGACCAGCAAGCACCTGACCGCGCCCGTCACGAAGGAAGAATCCACTCGCGTGTACGGCGAGTGAGGTGATTCCACCAACTTGCGCCCCATCGCCCCCGTGTGGTATCCTCTGCCAAACCGGGGACGGACACATGGCCAGCCGCAAGAAACAGCCGAAGAACGGTGCGAACTCGCTCCCCACCACCGGGAGCGAGTTCGATGAAGTCGTCGCCCTCATCGACGCGGCCCGCTCGCGGGCGGTGGTGGCCGTCAACCACGAGCTGGTGAGCCTGTACTGGCAAATCGGCGAGTACATCAGCCGCAAGATCGAGTCGGCCGCGTGGGGCGACGGCGTGGTCGAGCAACTGGCCGCACACATCACGAAACGGCATCCCGCGCTCCCGGGGTTCAACCGCCGCAACCTCTTCCGGATGAGGCAATTCTACGAGACCTACCGCGGTGACCAAAAAGTGTCACCACTGGTGACACAATTGCCCTGGACCCACAACCTGCTGATCCTCAGCCGGTCCAAACACCCCGAAGAGCGCGAGTTCTACCTGCGAATGGCGATTCAGGAGCGGTGGGGCAAGCGGGAACTGGAACGCCAGTTCGCCACGGCCCTGTTCGAGCGGGTGGTGCTGTCGCCCCCGCTGGTGTCTCCGTCTCTCGAACGGATGGTCGGCGACCCGGTGACGGCGTTCAAGGACAGCTACCTCGTCGAGTTCCTCGACCTGCCGCCCGGTCACTCGGAAGACGATCTGCAACGGGCGCTGGTGGCCAACCTGCGGCACTTTCTGCTCGAACTCGGAGGCGACTTCACGTTCGTCGGCGAGCAGTACCGTATGCAGGTGGGCGGGCGAGACTTCCTCCTCGACCTGCTCTTCTTCAACCGCGCGCTCAACTGCCTCGTCGCGTTCGAACTGAAGGTGGTCGAGTTCGAGCCGGAACACTTGGGCAAGCTCCAGTTCTACCTCGAAGCCCTCGACCGGGACGTGAAGAAGCCGCACGAGCAGCCGGCCATCGGGGTGCTGCTGTGCGCGACCAAGAACCGCGAGGTGGTGGAGTACGCCCTCAGCCGTGCGCTGTCGCCGACCCTCGTGGCCGAGTACCAGACGCGGCTGCCGGCCAAGGCGCTGTTGCAGTCGAAGTTGCACGAGTTCTACGAGCTGGAGCGGTCGCGGGCTGAAGCCGCGGAGCCGGAACTGCCCGCACTGCCCGCCAAGCCGGCGGACGAGAAGCCGAAGCGGAAGAAGAGTTGACCCTGCTTGACGAGCCGCGACCGCCAGGGAGCGGGTTCTATTCCCCCGCTCCCTCGCGGTCGCGGCTCGTCGTGTTCGCCATTTTCCCCTTGCACATCCCCCCGCACTTCCACTATCTGTAATTCCCGGACGGATCAGTCCGTTAATTATCCCGACGGCCCGCGGTTCTGCCCCCATGCCCGATGTCGTGCGACCCCCCGGTCGGCCCGAAGACCCGGCGTTGAAGGTCCGCCGTGAGGGGGAGATCCTGGCCGCCGCCGCCCGCCTGTTCGCCCGGCGGGGGTACGCCGACACGCAGATGCAGACCATCGCCGACCACCTGGGCGTGGGCAACGGCACCGTCTACCGCTACTTCCGCACGAAAGAGGCGCTGTTCCTGGCGACGGTCGAGCGCGGGCTGGCCGAACTGACTGCCGAGATGGACGCCATCATGGGCGCGACCGGCGAGCCAATGAACCAGATGCGACAAGCGGTGCGGGCGTACCTGCGGTTCTTCCACCGCCGCCCCGAGATGGCCGAGCTGTTCATCCAGGAGCGGGCCGCCTTCCGCCACCACCACCGCCCGCTCTACTTCGTCAGCAAAGACGACGACGACTGCAAGCACGCCGAGTTCTTCGAGCGGTTGCGGGCCGCCGGGCTGGTGCGGGAGATGCCGCAGGAGCGGTTCTTCAACGTGATCGCGGATTTGCTGTACGGCATCGTGCTGACCAACCTGCTGACCGGCCGGGCGGTGGACCCGGACGCCCAGGCCGACGACGTGCTCGACGTGATCCTGCACGGCGTGCTGTCCGACGCTGCCCGGAAGAAACTGACCCGCAAGAGGGGGACGTGAGATGCGAAGGGAAGAGACCACTCGCCCCGGAGGGGCGACCGATGTTAGCCTGGGGTGTAGCCAGCGACAGCTCGCGGAACCCCTGGTACGAGACCAAGAAGGAGCAAGCCCCGGAGGGGCGGCAGACTCTGTCGCCCCTCCGGGGAGAGGCGGTTGGATTGTCTGCGTCCAGGGGTTGCGCTCCCTTCGGTCGCT
>JANNVG010000221.1:0-4907 GCA_031414395.1 Fimbriiglobus sp. | reverse complement strand
CATGACCTACCCCCTTGCGCACCACTTCGCAATCAACTCGATCTCCGCCGCCTGCACGCGCATCAGCAACTCCTCGCGGTCGCCACCCTTCCCCCTCGCCGCCTCGCAGTCGTCCACGAACGCCATCGGGTCCCAGGTGCCGTTGCCGTAGCCCAACTCCTTCGCGGCGGCGCCAATCTCCGCATACACCGGGTGGCCGCCCACCCGCCGGAACCAGTACTTGCTGTTCCACGCATCCGGTTCGCGGCGGTGCATGATCGCGTGCAACAAACCCCCCGTGGGCGTGTGCAACTCCTGGCTGATCTCGTGCGACTCGTGCAGGAAGTCGTGGTACAGCCACACCGCGGAACGCAGTGCGGGAGTGAGTCCGCCGGCGACCGCTTGAATCGTCGCCCGCAGCGGCTCGTTCGGCGTGCCGGGGCCGAGCGCGGGCCGGCGGCGGGTGAGCAGTTCGACGACGGCAGGGGGAAGTGTCATGGCTTCTTCGCGGACGGCACTTCGTAGTCGAGCGTCTGGTTCTGGGCGGGCAGCTCTTTGCGGAAGGTGTGTTCGGGGAACACGGCGGCACCCATCGGCGATTCCGGCCCCACCTTGCCGTCGAACCCGTTGATGCGGATGGTGTACTTCCCCCCGCGGATGCCCTTCCCCTGCCCGCCCGCGGCGGTGTTGAACTTGCCGTCCTCGATGTTGGCGTACCCCTGCGGGCCGCTCCCCTCCGGGTCGAAGTGGATCAGCCCCTTCGGCACCGGCTTGCCCTGGTGCGTGATCGTGCCGGACACGTCGTACAGCTTCTCTTCCGGCGAACACCCGACCAGACCGGCCGCGGCGGTCAGCACCACGACCGGCAGCAGAATGCGGTTCATGACGCCTCCGGGTTAGAAGTCGTTGGCCAGCACTTCGCCCCCGTCGCGGCTGCCGAGCGCGCGGTACGTGTTCATGCTCACGCTCTGGCGGACGAACTTGACCGACCCGTCGCCGAAGCCGGCGTTCATGCCGCCGGTGTGCATGCTGCCGAACGGCAGGTCGTTGTACGGGGCGATCAGGTTGGCCGTCTGCATGCCGTTGATCGGGTTGGTCAGGTTCTTCCCGCTCACCACGAAGCTGGGCCGCCCGGCCTGCACCCCGGCGTACTCCTCCCCGCCCCGCACCCACGTGCGATATCGGGTGCCGAAGGTGTTCGACACCCACGACATCTCGGCCACCATCAGGGTGTTCGACGTGCCGTCGGTCACGCCCACCAGGGTGACGGCCGCGTCGCGTTGGAACATGCCGCTGGTGGCCACCGGCACCCCCTCGTGCAGGGCGGTGCCGGTCGGGTACGCCGCCCCGGTGGCGGCGTTCGTGCCCCGCGGCCCGTTCACCCCGAAGTAGTGGGCCACGGCCGCCGCGTTCCCCGACCCGCTCGGGATGTAGTCGCTCGCCCCGTTCGAGTTGTGCGGGGTGCCGAACAGTTGGTTCGTCACCGGCGACGACGGGCACTGGTACGTCTTGACCTTCACCAGCCCGTGCGGGTTGTTGCGGGCGCCGAAGGTGTGGCTCGGGTTGACGGTCGTCGTGTCGAACTGGTTGAACAGGTTGCCCTGCTCGATGAACGGCAGGATGAGGACGTGCCAGCTCAGCCCGGTGCGGGCGTCGTAGGCCGGCGGCACCCGCCCGAACTGGTCGTGGTAGCTGTGGGCGGCGATGCCGAGTTGCTTCAGGTTGTTGCTGCACTGCATCCGCGCCGCCGCCTCCCGCACCTTCTGGACGGCGGGGAGCAGCAGACCAATCAGGATGGCGATGATGGCGATCACCACCAGCAGCTCGATCAGCGTGAACGCACTGCGACGACGTGGCATGACGAATTCCCGATGCGATGGGGGAGAGAATCGGGCGGGCCGGATGCGAGTCTGAGCCGCCGCGTCGGACGACATTGTAAACCAACACCGGCCGCGAGTGGAACACCTCTCCCCCGTGATGTGAGCGAATTCATGAAGACCGTCCGAATCGGCAACGGGTGCGGCTTCTGGGGCGACAGCCCCGACGCCCCGGTGCGGCTGGCCGAGACCGGCCACCTCGACTACCTCACGCTCGAGTACCTCGCCGAACTGACCATGTCGATCCTCGCGCTGCTCCGGCAGCGAGACGCGAACGCCGGGTACGCCACCGACTTCATCGACGTGCTCGGCCGGCTGGTGCCGCAGTTGAAGAAGCAACCGACGCTGAAGATCGTGACCAACGCCGGCGGGATGAACCCGACCGCGTGTGCGAAAGCCGCGAAGGAGACGCTGGCAAAGGCCGGCATCACGGATCGCACGATCGGCGTTGTCAGTGGCGATGACCTGTTGCCGAAGCTCGATGACCTGATCGCCGCCGGGCACACGCTCAACCACCTGGACACGGGCGAGCTGCTTTCAACGGTGCGGCAACGAGTGGTGAGCGCGAACGCTTACCTCGGCTCGGCCCCGATTGCGGAGGCGCTGGGTCGCGGAGCGAACATCGTCGTCACCGGCCGCGTGGCGGATGCGTGCCTGACCGTCGGCCCGTGTGTCCACGAGTTCGGCTGGCCGGTCGACGACTGGCACCGGTTGAGCGCGGGCACCACCGCCGGACACCTGATCGAGTGCGGGGCACAGGCTACCGGCGGGCTGTGGGTGAATGCCGACGAGACGACCGGGCTGGAAACCGTGGGCTACCCGTTCGTGGACATCGCAACCGACGGCACGTTCACCATTTCAAAGCCCATTGGCAGCGGCGGGGCGGTGAACCTCGAAACGGTCAGCGAGCAACTGCTCTACGAGGTGGCCGACCCCGCCCGCTACTTCACGCCCGATGTGATCGCCGACTTCACGTCACCCGCGTTCACGCAAGAAGCGCCGGACGTGGTGCGGTGCGTCGGGGCGAAGGGCCACCCGGCGAGCGACAGCTACAAGGTGAGCATCGCCTACCGCGACGGCTGGACCGCGGCCGGCACGCTCGTCATCCCCGGCCCGAACGCGGTGGCGAAGGCGCGGCACAGCGGGCGGATTATGCTGGACCGACTGAAGCAGGCCGGGCACACGTTCGCGCACAGCCTGGTGGAGGTGCTCGGCGGCGGCGACTGCGTACCGGGTGTCGGAAGTGCTCTGCTCGCTCCGCGAGCGGGTTCAAGTCAGCCGCTCGCGGAGCGAGCCGAACACTTCGATCCCCCCGAAGTGGTCCTCCGCGTGGCCGTGCGTGACGCGAACAAGTCCGCCGTCGAGCGGTTCACGAAGGAGTTCGCCCCGCTCGTCACGAGCGGGTACGCCGGCACCACCGGGTACACCACCGGCCGGGCGACGGTACGCGAGGTGTTCGCCTACTGGCCGGCGCTCATCGCGAAGTCGGCGGTGACGCCGAAGGTGGAACTTGTCTGAACTTCGCCCCCTCGATCCGGATGCGGTGGTCGGCTGTCTGTTGGGGCAGGCGGTCGGCGACATGATGGGCCTGCCGGCGGAGAACCTGCACCCACGGCGGGTGGCGAAGCTGTTCCCGAACCTCGACCGCCCGCGGTTCCTGTTCGGCTACGGCATGGGGTCGGACGACACCGAACACGCCTGCATGACGGCCCAAGCACTGTTGCGAAGCGGCGGGGATCGTCACCGCTTCCGGCGGTCGCTGGCGTGGCGACTGCGGTGGTGGTTCCTGGCGGGGCCGGTGGGCATCGGACGGGCGACGTTGTTGGCGTGTCTGAAACTGTGGTTCGGCGTGCCGTCGCACAAGAGCGGGGTGAAGTCGGCGGGCAACGGCCCGGCGATGCGCGCGGCAATACTGTTCGTCACCGCCGGGGTGGAAGCGGAACGTGAGCGGCGGCTCGGGGGTGATCTCGAGACGTTTCCACCACATTGGGCCTGGTTCGGCGACGTTACCACTATTACTCACACCGACCCACAGGCATTGGCGGGGGTAGTTGCGGTCTGGATCGCTTCGACGCAAGCCAGTTCAGAGCGCCATCGACCGCTCGCTGTGGAACACCTCCTCAGTTCGTTCTGGCTCGTACCCGGCTTCGATCAGCCGATCAGAGAGAACATCGCGCGGATGCAACCGGCCTACGAAGCCAACAAGTCGGTTGCCGAGTTCGCGGCGGAGTTGAAGCTGACCCGCGGTGTCACCGGGTACATCGCCCACACGGTGCCGGTTGCCATCTACGCCTTCCTGAAGCACCCCGACGACTACCGCACGGCGGTGGAATCGGTCATCCGGCTGGGCGGCGACACCGACACGGTGGCGGCGATCACCGGGGCGCTGGTCGGCGCTCGCGTCGGCAAGGCGGGCATCCCGAAGGAGTGGCTCGACCGCTGGGCCGACTGGCCGCGGTCGGTGGCGTGGATGGAGAAGTTGGCGCTCAAGCTGGCCGAGGGGAAGTGGCGCACGTCGCCGCAGCCGGCGGTGCCGCTGGCGTGGTGGGCGATCCCGTTCCGCAACTTGGTCTTCTTCGTGGTGGTGCTCGTTCACGCCTTCCGCCGGCTGCTCCCGCCGTACTGAGTGACGATCAGTGGTTGTCGGCCGGGTCGAGCGGTCGGGGAACTGCCGCCGGCGGTTCGGGTGAGTGTTTTCTTCCTGGCCATTGTCATCCACCCGGTTCGGAGGGGTGCTGGGAAGCCAGCCCATCCGACCGAATGAGAGAACCGCGGACCGAAATCAGACCAGCCGGCAGAGTCGGGCAGGGAACGAAACCGACGATTGTCTATGACCCCTGAAACGAAAAAGGCTTGCGACACCTGTCGCAAGCCTTTCGAGTGGGGGCGGCGGGAATCATGTGGTCAATTGTAAGCGTCCGGTGAGACTTTCAATTCCCCACAAGTCCGAGGCGGTTGGAGCAAGAGGTCGAAATCCGCTGAGAAACGCTGCAGCGGACGACCATGAACCCCAACATCAGCGGTCCAATTTTTCTCGCCATAAACGCTGCC